>DATJJW010000149.1:0-2747 GCA_035491935.1 Allostellaceae bacterium
TCATGCGAGGTGGCACAAGCAAAGCCGTCTTCCTCGCCCAGCAAGACGTGCCGACTGATGCGATGGAGCGCGAACGGTTCCTGTTGGCGCTGTTTGGGAGTCCGGATGTGCGTCAGATCGACGGGCTGGGCGGTGCCGACACACTGACCAGCAAGGTGGCGATCGTGGCGAAGTCCAAGCGCCCCGGCGTCGATGTCGATTATCATTTCTGCCAGGTCGACATCACCAAGCCGATCGTCGACACCTCGCCGCCCTGCGGCAACATGCTGTCGGGCGTGGCACCCTTCGCCATCGAGACCGGCATGGTCGCGGCCCAGGACGGCACGACCTCGGTCGTCATCTACGACGTCAACATCAAGAGCAAGATCGAGGCGGTGGTCCAGACGCCGGGCGGCCAGGTCAACTACCTGGGCGATGCCGCGATCGACGGCGTGCCGGGCACGGCCGCCCCCGTACTGCTCAATTTCATGGAGATCGTCGGCGCCAAGACCGGCAAGATGCTGCCGACCGGCAATGTCATCGACATAATCGACGGGGTCGAGGTCACCTGCATCGACGTCGCCATGCCGATGATCCATATGAAGGCCGAGGCTTTCGGCCTGACCGGCTACGAGGGCCGCGAGATCGACGGCATGACCGAGGTACTGGCGCGGATCGAGAGGATCCGGCTGGAGGCCGGCCGCCGCATGGGCTTCGGCGATGTCACCGACATGGTGATTCCCAAGGTCGGACTGCTGTCGAAGCCGCGCCACGGCGGCACCATCACCTCGCGCTACCTGACGCCGCACAAGCTGCACCAGGCCCATGCGGTAACCGGCGCCATCAGCGTATCGACCGGCTGTCTGCTGGCAGGTTCGGTGGCCCATCGCCTGGCGACGCCGCCTGAGGGCAACCCGTGCCAGGTCACCATCGAGCATCCCTCGGGCGAGGTGACGCTGCGCATGGAGACCACGGGCAGCGGCCCCGACCTGCAGGTGATCCGCGCCGGCACGATGCGCACCACCCGGCCGATCATGCAGGGCACGGTCTTCGTGCCCGAACACGTATTGCGCTAGAGAACACGCGGGCACTTTACGGTTGGATCGCTCCGCTGCGATCCAGCCGCCCCACCTGCCTTCATACCCAACCGGAGAACGCCCATGGACCTGACCCCCTTCCCGGTCGAGAAAGAGGCCCAGATCCCCCAGAAGCTCGAGGATTTCCTGCGTCGCGGCCGGGTCGGCCTGCTGATGTGGGACATGCAGAACGGGCTCGCCGGCAAGGCGCTGCATGTCGACACCATCAAGGAACGGGCCTCGAGGCTGCTGGCCTCGGCCGAAAAGGCGCAAGTGCCGGTGTTCTGGAGCCGCCACGTCCTGCCCTCGCTGGACAAGATCCCCGGCCCCTTCCTCCTGTTCCTGATGAAGAAGCAGAAGGTCTCGCGGCCGTCGGAATTGCGGCCGACCATGCAGGACGGCATGGAGGAGACGAAGTTCCTGGATGGCTTCGCCCCCAAGCCGCACCACATCGTGCTGGAGAAGAGCCAGCCCTCGCTGTTCGTCGACACGCCGCTGGCGGTGCGCATGCGCACGCTGGGCCTGGATACGCTGGTGATCGCCGGTGTGGCCACCGATATCGGCGTCGAGTTCAATTGCCGTCACGCAGCGGCCCTGGGCTTCTATACCGTGGTCGCGGAAGACGCGACCGGCGCCTACACCGACGAGGCGCATCAGCGCAGCCTGGCATTCCTCAGGGGCTGGACCACCCCGGTCGTGCCGACCGACACGATCTGCGCCACCTGGGACGCAGCGCGATAACATGAGGCACATCCTCGCCGGGTTGGCGGCACTGGCCTTGCTGGTGCCGGCGCCGGCCCCGGCCGAGGATGATTTCGAACTGGGCGTGCTGGCGGCGCTGAACGCCGCCCGCACCCATCCGCAAGCCTACGTCCAGTCGCTGGAGATCTATCGCGGCTACTATCGGGGCGATCTGGTGCAGGAACCCGGCCGCCAGATCCTGCTGCGTACCAAGGAAGGCATATCCGCCGTCGACGAGGCGATCGGCTTCATGCGGCGACAACCACCCTTGCCGCCCCTCAGCCCCAACGCCCCATTGGAACGGGCCGCGCGCGACCATGTCGAGGATCAGGGATCGCGGGGACTGGTCGGCCATGGCGGCAGCGACGGCTCGGGGCCGGAACAGCGCATCGGCCGCTACAGCGTCTGGCACCGCGCCATCGCCGAGGACATCGCCTATGACGATGCCACGCCCGCCGGCGTGGTGATGGAGCTGATCATCGACGATGGCGTCGCCGATCGCGGCCACCGCACCAATATCTTCGATCCGCACATGCGGCTCGCCGGCATCGCCTGCGGGCCGCATCGGGTCTATGGCCGGATGTGCGTCATCGATTTCGCGGCGGCCATCTCGCCCAAGCCATAAGCGAGTGGCCGCCGCGATACCCGAGCCTCAGTAATGAAGCCGGGCGCTCGCAAACACGCTGAGCGGATTGCCGACATAGGCGCCGGCACCATTGGCGGCGATGAAGTAGCGCTGGTTGGTGATGTTGTCGAGATAGAGGTCGACATCCCAATGCGCCGTCGAATATCCGACCTCGGCATTAGAGCCTGATGAGATTAAATTGAATCGCGGCGGCGATTATCCCTTCTCAATTTGTTGTGGTTCTGATTCAAGAATAGGGCTGGATATGGAGGCCAGCTCTGATGGGTCGACCATATTCTCTGGATTTGCGCGAGCGGGTGGTTCGC
>DATJJW010000150.1:0-29592 GCA_035491935.1 Allostellaceae bacterium
GCGAGCATAAGGCCAACCGCCTCAGCCGCGGGGCGGAGCATGTCTTCGAGGCCATCCTCGCCGGCTATGACCGCAGCCTGCGCTGGGTGCTGTCGCATCAACCTCTCATGCTGCTGGTGACCCTGGGGCTGATCGCGCTCACCGGCTATCTCTATGTCATCATCCCCAAGGGCTTCTTCCCGCAGCAGGATACGGGCTTCATCTCGGGCCAGGTGCAGGCGCGTCAGGACATCTCCTTCGCCGGCATGACCAAGGTGGTCCATCAAGTTGCCGACATCGTGCGCAAGGATCCGGCGGTCCATGCCGTGGTCGAGTTCGCCGGCGCCACCGGCGGCAACTCGACCGAGAGCACGGCGCGCATGATGATCCAGCTGAAATCCTTCGGTGATCGCAACGTCTCGGTGCAGCAGGTCATCCAGCGCCTGCGGCCGAAGATGCTCCAGGTCGTCGGCGCCAAGGTGTTCTTCCAGGCCGGCCAGGACGTGACCATCGGCGGCCGCGTCTCCCAGGCGCAGTACCAGTACACGCTCTCCGACACCAACACCGACGAACTCAACGAATGGGCGCCCAAGATCCAGCAGGGCATGCAGCAGATCAAGGTGCTGCAGGATGTCGCGACCGACCAGCAGATCGCCAGCCCGCATGTGACGATCGATATCGATCGCAACACCGCCTCGCGCCTCGGCATCTCGCTCCAGACCATCGACAATACGCTCTACGACGCCTTCGGCCAGTCGCAGATCGGCACGATCTACGCGCCGACCAACCAGTACAAGGTGATCCTGGAGGCGCAGCCGCAATTCCAGGATACGCCCGACGCGCTGGAACGGATCTATGTGCCGAACAGCGCCGGCGGGCAGGTGCCGCTCTCCGCCATCGCCCATTTCGGCACCAAGGTCGAGCCGCTGACCGTCAACCACCAGGGCCAGTTCCCGGCGGTCACCCTATCCTTCAACCTGGCGCCCGGCGCGTCGCTCAGCCAGGCGGTCGACGAGATTCAGGCGATGCAGGACAAGTTGCATGTGCCTCAGACCCTGCAGGGCTCGTTCCAGGGCACGGCACAGGCGTTCCAGGACTCCCTGACCTCGACGCCCCTGCTGGTCGCCGCCGCGATCTTCGTCGTCTACATCGTGCTGGGCATGCTCTACGAGAGCTACATCCACCCGATAACCATCCTGTCGGCGCTGCCTTCGGCCGGCGTCGGCGCGCTGATCATGCTGATGGCGACGGGTTACGACCTCGACGTCATCGGGCTCATCGGCATCATCCTGCTGATCGGCATCGTCAAGAAGAACGCGATCATGATGATCGACTTCGCGCTGGAGGCGGAACGCGACGAGGGGCTGAGCCCGCAAGCGTCGATCCATAAGGCCTGCATCCTGCGCTTCCGGCCAATCATGATGACGACGTTCTGCGCCCTCTTCGCCGGTCTGCCGCTGGCCGTCGGCACCGGTGCCGGCTCCGAGCTGCGGCGCCCGATGGGCATCGCCATCGTCGGCGGCCTGCTGGTCAGCCAGGTGCTGACGCTCTACACGACGCCGGTGATCTATCTGTATCTCGACCGCGCGGCGCGCTGGGTCTCGACGAAATTCCGACGCAAACGGATGCCACAGCCGGCGGCTGTGGGGGAGTGAGCATGATTGCATCTTCGAGGTTTCACCGCACTTTCCAGCCTCGCTCCTTCCTCACTACCGCTTCCATGGCCGCCCTGCTGCTGGGGCTTTCCGCCTGCGATCTGGGCCCGGATTACAAGCGACCGGCCATGGCGACGCCCGGGCAGTTCACCGCCGCGCCGGACATGGCGGCGCTGTGGCCCTCGGCCGATTGGTGGAAAGGCTTCGGCTCGCCCGAGCTGGATGCGCTGGAGGATCAGGCGCGCAAGGCCAATTTCGATCTCGCCGCGGCCATGGCCCAGGTGCGCGAAGCCGACGGGCTGGTCAAGGTCGCGGGCGCCCCGCTGCTGCCCGCGGTCGATCTCACAGGCGACGCGCAGCACCAACGGAGCGTCTCGAATGGCGGCGGCGGCGGCTCGGGCGACAATGCGCGGGTCCGCACCGATTACACGCTGGCGGCGACCGCCTCCTACGAGCTCGATTTCTGGGGCAAGAACCGTGCGGCGCTGGAGGCGGCCCGGCAGACCGCCCAGGCCAGCCGCTACAATGCGCAGGTCGTCGCCATCACCGTCGTCACCGGCGTGGCCAAAACCTATTTCCAGATCGCGGCGCTCAAGGACCAGATCGCCATCGCCCAGAACAATTACGAGGCGGCCGACACCGTGCTGCGCGCGGTCACGGCCGAGCAGGCGGCCGGCACCGCGACCATGCTGGACGTGGTGCAGCAGCAGAGCGTGGTGAAGAACCTGAAGGCGGTGATCCCGCCGCTGCAGTCGCAGCTGACACAGAATATGAGCGCGCTCGCCATCCTGCTCGGCCGCGCGCCGGAGGGACTGACCATCGCCCCGCCGACCCTGGCGAGCCTGGCGCCGCCGCACGTGGCACCGGGCCTGCCCTCGGCGCTGCTGCAGCGCCGGCCGGACGTCGCACAGGCCGAGGCGCAGCTGATCTCGGCCAACGCCAGCCTGAAAGAAGCGCGCGCCAAGCTGTTCCCGGACCTGACCTTGACCGCCGAAGGTGGGCTCGAGAGCAGCGCCCTCCACAGCCTGTTCAACCCGGCCAGCTTCATCTACGACCTGGAGGCCAGCCTGACTCAGCCGATCTTCGAGGGCGGCGCGCTCCGGGGCGGCATCGAGAACGCCAAGGCACGCTATGACGAGCTGGCGGCCGACTACCAGAAGACCGTGGTCTCTGCCTTTGCCGATGTCGAGAACGGGCTGACCAGCGTCTCCAAGACGGCTGAGCAACTGTCCGATCAGCAGGACGCCACGGCCACTTCACGCCAGGCCTTCCAGATTTCCCAGGCACAGTTCCAAGCCGGCACGATCAACCTGCAGACCGTACTGAATACCGAGGCGACCGAGTTCCAGGCGGAGAACGCCCTGGCCCAGGATCGCCTGGCCTATCTCCAGGCAACGGTCAATCTGATCCAGGCGCTGGGCGGCGGGTGGCAGAACACGACGGTCAAACCGGCCAGCTGATCGTCTCGGGCATTGAACCCTTCCGCTCCTACGGCTTGCGCACCTTGCCGAAATGAAGGGCGAGGAAGATGCCGCTGATGAGGAAGGTCAGTGCCGGCCACCAGAAGGCACCGGGATGGGTGCGCAGGATCAGAACGGCGATCGCCAGGTTGAAGCAGCCCCAGAGGACATTGACCAGCGGGGAGGAATTGCCGATGCCGCGCGGTGTGGCGAAGGGTGTCGGGAAAGGTTCGCCGCTCAGGCCCTTGGCCAGGTGCGGGATGGCGTTGCACAGCAGGG
This sequence comes from Allostellaceae bacterium, assembly GCA_035491935.1. Classification (GTDB taxonomy): domain Bacteria; phylum Pseudomonadota; class Alphaproteobacteria; order ATCC43930; family CGMCC-115725; genus DATJJW01. Next base: position 3,374 of record DATJJW010000150.1, read on the forward strand.
CGCCGGCCAGCAGCAGCAGGACAAAACTCATCCGCAACCTTCCTTGAAAAAAGAAGAGCCGGCCGGGCGTACACCGCCCGGCCGGCCTCTTCAGGGCTCGTGACGGATACCTGGGATCAGGCGACGGCCGGCTGCTGCATGTCGTCGGGCTCCGCCGGCAACTGGCCGTTGAGCGCCAGGCGCAGCTTCTGGCGATCGAGTTCGCCTTCCATACGGGCCATGACCACGGTAGCGACACCGTTGCCGATCATGTTCACCAGGGCACGCACCTCGCTCATGAAGCGATCGATGCCGAGGATCAGTGCCATGCCGGCAACCGGGATGGTCGGGACCACGCCGAGGGTAGCGACGAGTGCGATGAAGCCGGCACCGGTAATGCCGCTTGCGCCCTTAGAGGTCAGCACCGCGACCGCGAAGATCGCGAATTGCTGTTCGATGGAAAGCGAGGTGTTGGTCGCCTGCGCCACGAACAACGCGGCCAGCGTCATGTAGATGCTGGTGCCGTCGGTGTTGAAGACGTAGCCGGTGGGTACGACCAGCCCGACCACGGGACGCGAGCAGCCGGCGCGCTCCAGCTTCTCCATCAGCGAGGGCAGCGCCGGATCCGAGGAACTGGTGCCCAGCGTGATGAATATCTCCGCCTTGATGTAGTTCAGGAACTTCAGGATGTTGAAGCCGGCGGCGGCGGCGATCATGCCCAGCACGCCGAAGACGAAGACCGCCGCGGTGATGTAGAACAGCGCCACCAGACCGAAGAGCTGGCCCAGCGACGAGATGCCATAGCGGCCGACCGTGAAGGCCATGGCGCCGAAGGCACCGATCGGCGCCAGCTTCATGATCACATTGACCACCGCAAAGACGACGCCGGTGATGGCATCGATCATCTCGCGCACCATTCTGCCACGTTCGCCCAGCACGGTGAGTGCATAGCCGAACAGCACCGAGATCAGCACCACCGGCAGGATGTCACCCTTGGTGAAGGCATCGAAGATGGTGTTCGGGATGATGGCGAGCAGGAACTCGACCACCGACTGGTGCTGCGCCTGGGTCACGTAGCTGGCGACCGCCTTGGCGTCGAGATGGGTGGCGTTGAAGCCGGCGCCCGGCTGCACGACGGCACCGACGACCCAGCCAAGGAGCAGCGCCACCGTCGAGACAATCTCGAAATAGAGCAGCGCCTTGCCGCCGACCTTGCCGACTTTCTTCATGCTGCCCATGTTCGCGATGCCCGAGACCACGGTACAGAACACGACCAGGGCAATGACCATACGGATCAGCTTGATGAAACCATCGCCGAGCGGCTTCATCGCCACCGCGGTCTTGGGATAGATGTCGCCCAGGATGATCGCCAGCGCGATGCCGACAAGCACCTGGAAATAGAGCGTGGTGTAGAACGGTCGGCGCGTAGCCGGTGTTGCGATTCCTGACATTGAACGTTCCCCCTGTTGTTTCTCTCGACCTTTTCGCGAGAGTTGACTGTAGTTTGTGCCGATTATTCCAAATCCGGTATTAACAATATGCGATCCCGCGAGGAGCCGAGCACATTGGCATAGGCGTGGGTGGCATCCGCCAGGCGGTAGCGCGCCTCTTGCGCGATCGGGAAGGGCTTGAGCGCACCCTGCGCGAAGCCGGGCACCAGTTCGCCCAGCACCTGGGCGCTCTCGACCGAGGACAGCGCCAGCGTGTCGATGCCGACATAGGTATGACGCCCGCGATAGAACTCGAAGATGTTGAACTCGACCACCGGCTTGATCGCGGCGATCAGGATCTGCCGCCCCAGCTTGGCCAGGCTTTGATGCGCCGCCTGGAAATACGGATCGCCCACCGTGTTGAACACGATGTCGGCGCCCTTGCCGCCGGTAAGGGCCTTGACCGCCACGGCCACGTCCTGGCCGCTCGAATCGACGATGGCGACGGGGCTGCTGGCGTGGCCGGCATAGGGTTCGGCCTTGCGCACCACGCCGACGACATCCGCGCCGCGCCATGAGGCGATCTGCGCCGCCGCCTGGCCGACCTTGCCGTTGACGCCCATGACCAGCACGGTCTCGCCGGGCTTCGGCAACCCGGCGCGCCGGAAGCCTTCCATGGCAGTGACGAAGGGCACGCCGATACCGGCCGCCTCCTCGGTCGAGACACCTTGCGGCTTCGGCACGACCGCGGCGGCCTCCAGGACCAGATGACCGGCGTGGGTCCCGTCGCGGCGGATGCCGAGGTCGCCGGACGAGCCGAACACCGTCTGGCCCATGAGCTCGGGCGGCCCCTGCAGCACAATGCCGGCGAAATCGCGGCCGGGCGTACGCGGGAAGACGGCATAGGGCATGAGGCCCAGCGCCGCCTTCACATCCGAGGGATTGACCGCGGCGGCGCGTATTTCCACCAGCACCTCGCCGGGCCCCGGTACCGGCAGCCGGACAGTCTCGGCCACGGGACGGACGGATGCCAGATCGGCCGCCTTGGCGTGCAAGCGCAATGCGCGGGTGGTGACGCTCATGCCGGGTTCCTCAACGACACCCCTCAATTCACCGGCCGTCATTTGATCGGCGGCGTGGGCAATACCGCCTCGCCCGGCTCCATGACCAGATCGTAATCGACGGTGTACCAAGGTGCGGCGACACCCTCGGCCGGCGGCGGCCCGCTGTCATGGCGGCGATAGTCGCCGACAAGCGCATGGGTGACGCCGAACACGACATCGCTCTCGAGCCGCTCGTCATCGGCGACGAAAAGCTGGGTGATCAGCGTCTTGTAGCCCGGCTTGTAGGCCAGGAAGTGCAGATGCGCCGGGCGGAAGGGATGACGCTTCTGGGCGCGCAGCATGTCGCCGACAGGCCCGTCGGTCGGCACCGGGTATCCGGCCGGCTTGGTCGTGCGGAACGAGAAGCGCCCGTCGTGATCGCTGTGGAAGACGCCGCGCAAATTCATCTCCGCCTGACTCGAATCCTGGTTCTCGTAGAAACCGTTGGGCGAGGAATGCCAGACATGGACCTCGACCTCCGAGAGCGGGCGGCCCGTGGGATCGAGGACGCGGCATTGGGCGAAGAGCTCAGGGCCTGGCGTCGGCGAGCGCACGATGCTGCCGCCATTGGGCGTGGCGGGCGCGTTCTGGCGCCAGAAGGGCCCGAGCAGGGCGGAAGCCGTCTCCGTCCCGCCGTTCTGACCGTTGTTCAACAGGCAGACCAGGGTCGAGACGCCGATGGCGTCGGAGAACAGGATCGCCTCATTGTGCTTGTCGTGGCTGGCCTTGCCGATGCGGTTGAGGAAATCCATACCGATCTCCCATTCCCGCTCGGTCAAATTCACCTCGCGCACGAAGGCATGCATATGGCGCACGAAGGCGAAGGCGATCTCGCGCAAGCGGGGATCATCGCCCTGCCCCATCGCGACGAGCACTGCCGCCGTCACCGAATCCTTGTCGTCGATGATCATGCTCATCTCCCGAGCTGTTTCCCGATGCTGTTCCGGGTTGTTCGGAAATCGATTGCATGATAGGCATGAGCCACTATCGCCGCGATGTCAATCCCGCCAGAAAGACGCCGTCCCGGATTGCCCAATGCCCCTGCCCCTGCAACGCGGTCCCAGCCTCCAGCAAGTCGCCGACGCGGCCGGCGTCCATCGCTCGACCGCATCGCGTGCCCTCAATCCGGCAACGGCGCACCTCATCAGCCCGGAGATCACGGCCCGCATCCGCGCGGCATCCCAGGCACTGGGCTACCGGCGCGATGCCATGGCGGCCGGGCTGCGCACGCGGCGTTCGCATCTCGTCGGCGTACTGGTGCCCGACATCGCGAATCCAGTGTTCGGGCCGATCCTGAGCGGTCTGGAATCGCCGCTCAAGGCGGCGGGATATTCCTTGCTCATCGTCAATGCCGGTAACGACGCCACGCGTCAGGCGGAGTTGGCCGAGGATCTGATCGCCCGCCGGGTCGACGGCATCGTGCTGGCGACCGTGCAGCGCGACGATCCGGTCGTGACGTCCTGCCTGCGCATCGGCCTGCCGATCGTGCTGGTCAACCGCGCCGAAAGCACGGCACGCACTTCCTCCGTCGTCTCGGACGACGTCGCGGGCATGGGTTTGTCGGTCAGGCATCTGACCGCGCTCGGCCACTGCGCCATCGGCCACATCGCCGGCCCGCCGCAGCTCTCGACCGGGCTGCTGCGCCGCCAGGGCTTCGAGACGGCAATGACCGAAGCGGGCCTCGACGCCACCATGATCTCGGTGGCGACGGGCTATAGTCGCGAGGCGGGCCTCGAAGCGGCGGAAACGTTGCTTTCCCGCCATCTCGTGACCGCAATCGCCGCCGCCAACGACCTATTGGCGCTGGGGGCCTATCAGGCGTTGGCCCGGCGCGGCCTGCGCTGCCCGCAGGACGTTTCGGTCGTGGGCTACAACGACATGCCGCTGGTCGACATGGTGCAGCCGCCCTTGACCACGATCCGCATCAATCCCGTGGCGATGGGCCAGGACGCGGCGGCCCTCCTGCTCGGCCTCATCGATGGCAACACCAAGGCGATGACGACCCGCATCGTCAACCCGGTCTTCGTCCCTCGGCAATCGACGGCCCCACCCAACGGTTAGGCCGCCAAGAAGCAGTTAAACCACCAAGAAAACCAATCAATTCAATAAGAAAGCAGGGAGGTTCTAAATGCGTCGATATCTTTCCAGCCTAGCCCTCAGCATGGCGATGGCCGGCATGGCCCTGGTCCAGCCGGCCGCCGCCCAATCGGCTGCCCAGCCGTTCAAGGTCGTGGCCTTCGCCGGCTCGTCCAACCTGCCGATCTGGCTCGGCCAGATCCAAGGCATCTTCGCCAAGCGGGGCCTGAACGTCACCGTCGACATCACGCCCAACTCCGTCGAGATGGCACGCAACCTCGAGGCCCAGAAATACGAGCTGGCGCTGACCTCGATCGACAACATCGTGGCCTATGACGAGGGCCAGGGCGAGGCCGGCCTCGGCAAGGTCGATTTCGTCGCGCTGTTCGGCGTCGATGACGGCATGCTGAGCCTGATCGTCGCGAAATCCGTGCCTTCGATCCAAGCGATCAAGGGCCAGAAGGTGGCGGTCGATGCCGCGACCACCGGTTTCGCCTTCGTGCTGCGCGCGATGCTGAGCCATGCCGGCGTCACCGACTACAGCTTCGTCAAGGTCGGCGGCGGCGCCCAGCGCCTGGCGGCGCTGCTCGACGGCAGCCAGACGATCACCCTGCTCAACACGCCGCTCGACATCGCGGCCGAGGCCCATGGCTTCAAGTCGCTGGGCCGTGCCAGCGACATCATCGGCCCCTATCAGGGCATCGTCGCAGCGGTGAAGCGCGATCGCGTGGCCCCGGACCGGGCCCAACTCGTGGCCTTCGCCCGTGGCTTCCATGAAAGCGTCATGTATCTGATGGACCCGGCCCACCGGGCCCAGGCGATCGGCCTGCTGAAGACCCGCATGAAGATGTCGGATGCCGATGCGGCCCGGGCCTACGCGGCCCTGGTCGATAAACGCCACGGCATCTTCCGCAGCGGCCGCGTCAGCGTCGCCGGCGTCAAGACGGTGCTCAAGCTGCGCACGCAATATGCGGAGCCGCACAAGGAACTGCACGCCCCCGCCTATTACATCGACGATTCGATTCGCAAGGTCGCGCTGGCGAAGAAGTAAGCGATGCGCCGTGGTCCCGGCCAGGATACCTGCCAGACCGGGACCACCGATGGCTCAGCCGCAAGACCTTATTGGCAGGCCGGCGCGTGGGGGTGGTAGTAGCAGAAGCCGCTCGGCGCGGGGCGTTCGACCACGACCGGGGGCGCCGGACGCTCCACGACGACGGGGCGCGGATGCTCGACGACCACGGCACGACGGGCCGGCGGCTCCGGCTCGACGACGCAGGCAGCAGTGCTGACCGCGACGAAGCCCAGCGCCAGGGCGGGACGAGCAAAACGCAGGATAACAGCCGAATTCATCGATCTTCCTCCAAGGAGCGGCATGCCCCGTTTCCCGGGGCACGTTATAAGTATCGACTAACAATACGGCCAAATATTGGTTCCCGCACCGGAGCCGCGCGTATTTTGACGCCCTCTTGACTTCAGGAGAGTCGGGATTCTCCTCGATAGTTTGTGTCGAGATTGTGGCATTATTGAATAAAATACGACCTACTCCAGCACAAGTGGCAGGCCGACATAGTTTTCCGCCAGGCTGGCCTGGGCAATTCGCGAGCTGCGGATATAGTCCAGCTCGGCCAGCTGCATCTTGCGGTCGAAACCGTCCATATTCGGGAAACGGTGCATGAGCGCCGTGAACCACCAGGAAAAACGCTCCGCTTTCCAGACCCGCGAGAGCGCCGTTGCCGAGTAATTGTCGATGCCGGTACTGGAGCCTTCATGGTAATAGGCGGCGAAGGCGTGGCTGAGGATGGCGACGTCCGAGGCCGCCAGGTTCAGCCCCTTGGCGCCGGCCGGCGGCACGATATGCGCGGCGTCACCGGCCAGGAACAGTCTGCCGTGGCGCATCGGTTCGCCGACGAAGCTGCGCAAAGGCGCGATGCTCTTCTCGAAGGAAGGCCCGCGGGTGATGCTCGAGGCCGCCGGCCCCATGCGCAGGCACAGCTCGTCCCAGAAGCGTTCATCCGACCAATCCTCGATCTTCTCCTCGACCGCGCATTGGATGTAATAGCGGCTGCGCGTCGACGAGCGCATCGAGGCCAGCGCGAAGCCATGGGCGTGGTTGCAATAGATCAGTTCGTCATTCATCGGCGGCACATCGGCCAGGATGCCTAGCCAGCCGAAGGGATAGATGCGCTCGAAGGTCTTGTAATGCTCGGCCGGGATGGCATTGCGCGCCACACCATGGAAACCGTCGCAGCCGACGACGAAGTCGCAGGCAAGCCGCCTCGTCTCGCCCTGATGGCGGTAGACGACCACGGGATGGTCGCCACCCATAAGGTTGCCGGCCACATTCTCCACCCCCAGCACCTGGGCCTCGAACACGACCTCCACACCGCGCTCGGGTGCGGCATCGAACAGGTCCTTCATCACCTCCTGCTGACCATAGACAGTGACGGTGCGGCCGCCGGTCAGTTCGGCGAAATCGATGCGGAAGATATGGCCGTCGACGGCGAGGTTGGTGCCGTCATGGATCAGCCCCTCGCGCTTCAGCCGGGCATCCAGGCCGAGATCCGCCATCAGCTCGACCGCCGTCTGCTCCAGCACGCCCGCACGCACCCGCCCCTCGACATAGTCGCGGGTACGATGCTCCAGCACGATGCAGTCGATGTCCTGGCGCCGCAGCATATGGCCCAGCAGCATGCCGGCAGGCCCACCGCCGATGATCGCGATCTTGGTGCGCATGATCTCTTCCTCCCTATGTCGCCCGAGGATGCGCTCGGCCTGGACGGAAGGGAATGGACGGCGCTACGATAAACTTGGACTTTTCGAATGAGCTATCCGATGACCCGACCCGGAAAAACGTCGCCAATTCCCAGCTTTTTCCTCTATGGAGAGCCGCCGAGGGAGGTGCATGACCGCTTCTTGCACCTGGAGGATTTGGATGCCCGTTCACGGCCCGCGGAATGGAGTATCCGCGAGCACGCCCATGGCAATCTCAACCATGTGATCTTCATGATGACCGGTGGCGGCGAGATGCGCGCAGAGGGCCGGGTCATGCATTTCGAGGCCCCGGCCCTGCTGCCGGTACCGGCGCGGCGCATCCATGGCTTCGCCTGGTATCCGGAAAGCACCGGCAAGGTCTTGACCGTCTCGGAACCTTACCTTGCCGAGCTGGTCGCCCGCGCCCCGCCCCTGCGCCGGTTGTTCGAAAGCGCCGAGACGATCGTGGTGCCGGGCAACGAGCCGGAACACGCGCTGCTGATGGACAGCATCGGTCGGCTGGCGCGCGAGCTGAGCTGGGCCGCCCCCGCGCATGAGGCCGCCGTCGAGGCGCATCTGATGGCTTTCCTGGTCGAGGCGCTGCGCCTGGCTCATCGTCAGACGGAAAATGCCGGCTACGACCCCGGGCCCCAAGTGCTGCTGGTCGCGCGCTTCCGCGAGGCGTTGGAGCGCAGCTTCCACGCCCAGCCCGCGATCGAAGACTATGCCGATGAACTTGGCGTCAGCGTCACCCGGCTGCGCGCCGCTTGCCTGCGCGTCGCGGGCCAGCCACCTGGGCGCATGGCCCAGGACCGGCTGGTGCTGGAGGCCAAACGCCTGCTGCTCTACTCGAACATGACCGTGTCGGAAGCGGCCTACTCCCTAGGATTCGACGACCCGGCCTATTTCTCGCGCATGTTTCGCAACCACACCGGCCAAAGCCCGCGGGGCTTCCGTCACGGCCGGACGACGGAGGTCGAGGGCTACGCCGTCAGGTCCTGAAACTCCAATACTGCAGGAGCTGGCCGATGTTCCGGTTCACGCGGTCGATCTTCTGCTGCCGATCCAGCGTTTCGGGCATTTGATCGGCGCTGTTCTTCCTGAGATTCCGCGCATAGAGGCTGCACGCCAGATCCGCGCAGACCATTCTGGTCCTGGCGCGGCATTTGTCGCGATCCCATTTGGTGAAGCTTGCCACGCCACCTTGGTCGTGGACCGTGCAGCAGATGTCGCACATGAAGCGACGGAATCCGGCGGTGCGAATGACGTTCCGCTGCAACGTCATGCCAACCAGCCCATTTTCCGTCTCGCGAACGATGAAGCCCAGATGGCCCGACCGGTGGGTCCAGCCGAGGAAATCGAGTTGCTCCCAATTGGGTGGCGGCGGCATCAGCAGCGATTTGCGTTCGGCGGGACGAAAGGCGTCGACGATCTCTTTGTCCGATAAGGGCCGCATGACCTGACCTTATGGTGACGGCTGGAGAGGGCATGATACGCGCCCATCCCCCCTCCTCGCCACCGTCCTCATCTCATTTGGCGAAATCGAAGTAGCCTGCCTCCAGCGCGTGCAGCCAAGTGTACGCGATCTTCTCGTTGTGGAGCGCGACATAGCCGAAATGGCCGTAGCGTTCGAGCAGCACGACCTTGGTCCAGGGCGTGCGCATCTCGAACTTCTTGCCGATGAACACCTCCTGCTTGTGCTCGATCTTCTCGCCCCAATACCAATGATTCTTATCCCGCTCGCCGACCAGCAGCAGCACACCAGTCTTGGCCAGCCAATTGGGGTCGGGGTCGCGCAGATGGTCGATATATTCCTCGAGCGGCAGGCCGGTGAGCTCGCAATATTGCTTGAGATAGGCGATCGGCGCGCAATGCTGGTTGTCGCACAGCGCCGTCTTCATCTGGGATTTCCACTTGTCGCCCCAGACCATGTATTCCTCGGCCCCGCCCCAGGGCGCCAGGTCCCGTTCGTCCTCGTAGCCGGCGGCGCGGAACGAGGGGGCATCGCGCCGGGCGAACAGCTCCAGCGGGTGGACCTGCGGCGGCCGCGCGCCGGTCCAATCGGTCCATTCCAGCGCCCAGCCATCGGGGCCGCCGCTGGCCCAGCCGACGATGCCGATGATGCGCGACCTGGTGAGGAAGCGATGCAGGTCGATCGACATCGGGCCGCCGGTCGAATGGCCGAAGGACAAGAGGTCGTAACCCGCCATGTGCTGGTCGGTCAGCAACCCCGCGCCCTGCAGGATGGTGTTGAAGGTGCAGCGGATGTTGCGCGCCCGGATCTCCTCGATCGGCAGCTTGCGATCGAGCAGATACCAGGGCTGGCGCTCCGCCACCGATTCGGTCCAGGCACCACCCGGCGGATAATGGCCTGGATATGTGATGGCGAGGCAGCGGAAGCCCTGTGCCGCCAGCACCGCACCCAGGCCCGGACGCCCATCCGGCGTCTCGAGCAATTCCTTTTCGCTGCCGGCACCGCCATGGAACAGCACGAAGCCCACCCCAGGCTTGGCTTCGCGTGCCGGTTCATAAAGCGTCCCGTGGATGTCCCAATCATAGCCGTTGCGGGCATAGCGGGCGGTGACGTCGCGCGTGGTGTAGGGCGTCGTCGCATAGGGCGCCTGGACGTCCAGCCAATGCGCCCAACCGAGTTCTATCAACAGCTTGTCCTGGCCGAAGGCGGTCAGAAGCTGCTGCTCACCCGTGGATGGCGGACGATGCGCGGCGGTCGGCATGATGGATGGGTCCTTCATCGGCGTTTCATTATCCGTCATCGCGTTGCGGGGCATTTTTGCCTATAACGGGAGCGATGAGGTGGGAGACAACCCAATAAAATGAAACATGGTTTCGTTATGGTCTTGATTATGGCTGCCCTTCGGGCGCTGTCAAGCGAGCGCGGATGATGGCCCCCGGCCTGGACCAGCCCGAGATGCGCGAGCCCCAGACCCGCGACCTTGGCGACGACCGCTACAATGTCGAGGCCGTCGAACGTTTCGTGCGCATCTGCGCGCTGTTCAGCACTGAACGGCCGGCGCTGTCGTCGCGCGAGATCGCCGAACTTATCGGCATCCCCTTGCGCACCACGATAAAGCTGCTGGCGACGCTGACGGAACGCGACCTGCTCGCCCGCGACGGTCAGGCCGACTGCTACAGGCTGGGCTTCGGCTGGCTGCGCTTCGGTGCGGCCCCGCGCATGCCGATCGATATCCGCCGGGCGGCAGCACCGATCATGCGGGCCTTGCGCGACCAGACCAACGAGACGGTCATCCTGGCTGTGCGCATCGGCGACATGCGGGTCAATGTCGACTATGTCGAGAGCCGGCACACGTTGCGCCGGGTGACCCATCGTGGCTCCGAAACACCGCTGCACGTCGGCGCCGGTGGCCGCACCCTGCTGGCCGGATTGCCCGATGACGAGGTCGCGGCGTATCTGGCCCGCACGAAGCTGGTCAATATCGGCTACAACACGCCGACCGACCCCGAGCGTATATGGGCGGATATCCACATCACCCGCGCCCAAGGCTATTTCATCCTGACCAACGAGATCAGCGAGGGCGGCGCCTCGGTCTCCGTGCCGCTCAAGGACTATTCCGGCGAGACGCTGGGCACGCTCACCGTCGGCGGCCCGCTGTTCCGTTTCGACGACAAAGCCCGGCAGGAAGCGGTGCCGCTGCTGATGAACGCGGCAAGCAAATTCCTCTACGACGTCGAGCACGACCGATGAGCGATGCCCCCGCCACGCCTCAAACGGTCCGCGTCGTCGAACGCGCGATCGACATCCTCCACTGCTTCCAGGGGCCGCAGGACAGCCTGACCCTGCAGCAGATCGTCGAGCGCTCCGGCCTGCAGAAGGCGACTGCCTTCCGTATCGCGACCACACTGGCCCATGCCGGCATCCTTAGCCAATCGGGGCCGGGCGGCGCCTACATGTTGGGCTATCTGACCCTGCGCATGCCGAACCTGATCCGCAGCTCGAATGAACTGCGCAACACTGCCTGGGCCAACCTGAAGGAAGTCGGCGCGCTGATCAACGAGACCGTGGTGCTGGTGATCCGCGACGGCGACGACATGATCAATGTCGACAAGGTCGACAGCCTGCACCTGATCGACGAGATGCCGGTGATGGGCGAACGACGGAAGCTGCATCTGGGTGCGGCCGGCCTCGCCGTGCTGGCCAGCCTCGATGCGGAGGCGGCCTCAGCCTATTGGCGTGGGCAAGACGCCACCCCGGATGCCGAGTTGGAAGCGATTTCGGCCGATGCGAAGCAGCGCGGCGTCCTGACCCTGCACCCATCCGCCGCCCCCGGCCGGATGCGGCCCTATGCCCAGGTCGCCGCCCCATTGATCACATCCGCGGGCCGGATTGTCGGGGCACTCAGCGTCACCATTCCGGAGAACCGGCTCTCGGCCAAGCTGCTGGCACGCTGCGAACTGCATCTGAAAGCCAGTGCCGATGCCATCGGCTCCCGCCTCTGAGACGGCCATCGCCTGACAATCGAACTCCGGCTCCGGAAGCATACGAGGCGTATTCGCAGCGGCGATTCCTTCGTATCTGAAGAACAGATAACGTATGGCGCAGATAAGGAACGACATTAAGCTGGATGGTTTGTTCTAATAGATCGCCGGGCACACTTCCCCCCGACGATCACTATGGAACGAGCGGCCATTTCGTGATCTTTGCGATCATCGTTTTGGCCGTCCATCTTGAAGGAGGATACCATGAAAGCTCTTAAGATCGCGGCGACGGTCGCGCTCACCGGCATGATCGGTATCAGTGCGGCACTGGCCGCCGGCCGGGATAATTCGGACCGGTACATGTATGGCCAGTCCTACACCTATCAAAGCACCACCAACCAGGGCCATGGCAGTAATTGGAACCGGCTGCATCCTTACGATGGCAGTGCGGCGCCGCTGTCGGGCGATTAGCCCCAGCCATCCGTCGAAGACGGCGGATCATCAAGAAGGGCGGCCTTCGGGCCACCCTTTTATTGTCCGGGGATAGGCTTGGCCCTTGGCATCGTCGAACGCCGCATCTAAACCGGACGTCGCATCTTAAACACGATGCCCGGAACAACCATCCGACAGGACCGCCGATGATCCGCTTCTATTACCACCCGACGCCGAATCCGGCCAAGGTAGCGCTGATGCTCGAAGAGACGGGGCTGCCCTACGAGCTGGTGCCGGTCGATACCGGCAAGGGCGAGCAGCATGCGGCGGGCTTCCGCGCCATCAACCCCAATGGCAAGGTGCCGGCGATCGTCGACACGGACGGTCCCGGCGGCGAAACGCGGGTTTTCGATTCGACCGCCATCCTGATCTATCTCGGCGACAAGACCGGCCAATTCATGGGCCAACCGGCCGAGCGCAGCGAGCTGCTGTCCTGGCTCATGTTCATCGCCACCGGCCTTGGCCCCTTCTCCGGCCAGGCCGTGCATTTCCAGCATGCGGCACCCGAGAAGCTTCCCTATGCCATCAACCGCTACCGGCGCGAGATCGAGCGGCATTACCAGGTGATGGACAAGCACCTCGCCGGCAAGGAATTCATCCTCGGCCAGGATTACACCATCGGCGACATGTCGCTCTGGGGTTGGCTCGAGCGGGCACCGCGCGTGCTGGCGAGCGACGAACCCTTCAAGGACTTTCCCAATCTCAAGCGCTGGTTCCAGGCGATCGACGCCCGCCCCGCCGCCATCCGTGCCCGGACTGTCGGCAGGGACCACGCTTTCAAGAAGGATGTCGACGAGGAGACGCGCCGCGCACTCTTCCCGTCGAACTATCCGCCGGTCCTAAACGTCTGAAGCAGATCACGATGATTTCAGATCGAAGCGACCTGAAATCATCGTGATCTAGACCGGCAGGAAGAACCGCCCAAGGGTGAAGATGGCGGCGCCGCTGATCAGCAGCACCAGCGGATTGATGCGCGTCGTCACCAGGAGGGCGGTGGCGACGAGCGCGATCGCGCGTGCCAGCCAGCCGCCATTGATGGTGAGCAGCAGGATATAGACCGTCGCCAGCACCAGCCCTGCCGCCACCGGTCGCAATCCCACCTCCAACGCCTTCTGCCAGCGCGCGCCGCGATATCGGCGCCAGATATTGGCGACGCCGAAGGTGATGAGCGAGGCCGGCGCATAGATGCCGAGCGTGGCGAAGAGAGCGCCCATCAGCCCCGCCACCTGCCAGCCGATGAAGGTCACCATCAGCGAGCCCGGCCCCGGCGTTGCCCGCGATAGGGCGAACGCTTCGAGATATTGCTGCGTCGTCATCCAGTGATGGACATCGACCACCTGCCGCTGCATCTCGCCGATGATGCCGTAGCCGCCGCCGATCGTGACCAGCGACATCGGCAGGAAGATTAGGAACAGGCTGATCGGCAGAGCCCACATGGCATTCAGCTCCGGCTGAGACGGATATATTCGGCCGTCACGTTGATGAGCGCCGCCGCGCCCGCGACCCACAACAAAGGCCAGTGCAGCACGCCGATGGCGAAGAAGGTCCCGGCGAAGACGATGAGCGGTATCGTCCGGCGCCGGAGACGCCGAGCCAGGCCGATACCCATCGAAAGCGCGAGGCCGATGCCGACGGCGGCGGCACCCGTGAGCGCGATGCCGGTCACCGGAAAACGTGTGAGGCTGGAGAGCACGGTGCCGAGCAGGATGATCAGCACCGCCGGCGGGATCAGCAACCCGGCGAGATTGACCAGGCTGCCGACGACACCCGCGATGCGGAAGCCGATCCAGATCGCCATATTGACCGAGTTGATACCGGGCAGCGCCTGGCAGACGGTCAGCGCATCGTAGAACTCATCCTCGCTCAGCCAGCGCTTGCTATGGACGATCTCGCGCAGCAGCCAGCCGCTAAGGCCGCCGCCGAAGCTGGTGAGGCCGATGCGCATGAACAGCAAAAAAAGCTGCAGGAGCGTCGGGGTGACGAGCGATCCCTCGCCGCTCGTCGAAGTGACTGCTTGGGCCATAGGTTGCCGGCCAATTCATTCGCTTGATTATCGTATGGACCCTTGCCGATTCTGGGAACGGCCGCAACCGATTAATGGCCTGACATCTCAAGATCTGCGAGGCGCTCATAGCCGAAGAGCTTGAGGTCGAAGCGGCTGGTCCCCGTGGTCGCGAGATCGGCCAGGATCTCACCCACCGCGCTGGCGAATTTGAAGCCATGGCCGGAGCATGGCGAGGCCACGATCACTTCCGGATGATCGGGCAGGGTATCCAGCACGAAATGCTCGTCCGGCGTGTTGGTGAACATGCAGGAGGCCAGGCGCAAGGTCGGCCCGTCGGCCATTGGGAATATCGCCCGGATCGCTTCGCGCAGCGCCTCCTCGTCGCGGGGGGCGGGTTCGCGCGACAGGCTGTCCGGATGCCCCTGCTCGCGCAGATGGTTATAGCGGCCGATCTTGAAGCCCGGGATGCCCCAGATCGGGAATTGATAGAACTGGCCGAACTCGGTCAGCATGTTCGAGACCGGAAAACGATCGGGCGCGAAGAGAGCTGGGTCCTTGGTCTGAAACCAGCCCAGGACCTGCCGCTCCGGCACGGCCTTGTTTTTCAGCCCCGGCAGCAGATCGGCAATCCAGGCGCCGGCCGAGACTACGACGCGACCCGCCTCGTAGGAGCCACGGTCGGTGATCACCCTCACCCTGCCCTGCCCCGGCTCGATGCCCAGCACCGTCTCGCGCGCATGGATCTCCGCACCGGCGGTCACCGCCAGCGAGGCATGGGCCAGGATCGCGCGCTCGGATGCCACGAAGCCGCCATCGGGCTGAAAATTGGCCGCGTAATGCGCCGGCAGGCGATACCCCGGAAAGCGCTTCGAGGCCTCGGCCCCGGTCAGCGGCTCATGGATCAGCCCGTGTTGCCGGCAGGCGTCCAGGGAGCCTTGGACGACGCGGCAATCCTCCGGCCCCGCATCCAGGCTGCCGGTGATGAACAGGAGCTGCTCGCCGGTGATGGTTTCCGTCTCGCGCCAGAGCTCATAGGCCCGATGCAGAAGCGGCACATAGTCCGGATGCTCGAAATAAGCGAGCCGGATGATGCGATTGAGGCCGTGGGACGAGCCCATCGCATGGCCGAGATCGAAACGCTCCAACCCCAGCACCTTTTGCCCGCGCTGGGCCAGGCGCCACAGGGCCGCCGAGCCCATGCCGCCAATGCCGATGACGATGGTGTCGAAATGGCTCATGCCTCGCCTCCACCGTGACTTGCTCCGCCATACCCGGGCGGCAGCATCAACCGCTCGTAGAAGCCGCCATAGCGGCGCTGCCTGTCGACCAGATGCACCTCCAGGATCCAGAAGCGCATTCTTCCCTCGCCGTCGGGATCGGCCAGCCGTGTCGGGTTGGCCGGACTGATACGGTAATGATCCTTCTCGCCCGGGATGCGCGCATGAGGGAATTCGCCGACGATATGGCCGGCGATGGCGCCGCCGAACAGCCAGTGGGCTTCATGCGCCTGGCGCTGTGCCTCGGCATAGAGCTGGGCGCCGGTAATCTCGGGGTCGGCATCGGCATGGGCCTTCAGCGCGTCGAAGATGCGCGGCAGGTCGTCCACCAGCCGCCGTTTCTCGGCATCCTGGCCCAGCGCATAGGTCCGGCCGACATCGGCCTCCCATGCATCGAAAACCGGTCCCAGATCGAGGAAGACGGTATCGTCCTCGCCGACCGTCAGATCCGGCGGATTTTCATGGAACAACCGGACGGTATTGGCACCGGCGCGCACGATGCGCTTGTGCCAGTGCTTCTCGACCCCGAAAGCCTCGGCCGCCAAGGCATAGATATCCGTCTCGATCTGCTTCTCGGTCCGGCCAGGACGGATGAGCTCCAAATCCTCGACCATGCTGAGCATGACCATCGCCTTGCCCTCCGCCGCGATCAGGGCGTCCAGCCGCGCTTGCTCCGCTGCTTGCATCGATCACCTGCCTTCCGCTTCCGCGACCCAGCATGCACGGAGCCGACATTTCAGGCTAGAGCGGTTTCGGGTTAGAACGGGCGCCATGACCATCCGCGATATCGTCACCTTTCCCGACCCGCGCCTGCGCCAGCCGACAAGGGCCGTCACCGCCTTCGGCGACAATCTCAAGGCATTGGCCGCCGATTTGCTCGATACGATGCGAGCCGCGCCCGGCATCGGCATCACCGGCCCGCATATCGGCCAGGATCTGCGCATCACCGTGCTGGAGCTGCAACCGGGCGAGGTCCGCACCTATGTCAATCCACGCATCATCTGGGCCTCGGACGAGTTGCAGCGGCACGAGGAAGGCAGCATCTCCATGCCCGGTGCGGCCGAAACGGTCGAGCGCCCGGCACAGGTGCGCGTCGCCTATCAGGACCTCGACGGCGCCGATAAAACCGAGGCGGCGCAAGGCCTGCTCGCCATCTGCCTGCAGCACGAGATCGACCAGCTCGACGGCATCTTCTGGACCCAGCGCCTGTCACGCCTCAAGCGCGAGATGCTGGTCAAGAAATGGGAGAAACTGAGGAAGCGCTAATCCCCTGCCGCCGTCGGCTGCGAGCGGCCGCGGTGCGAGCCCTTGGCGACGACCTCGTTGTTCGGCACCAGGAATGCCACGATCAGCGAGGCAACCGCGAAGACCTCGACGCCCCAGAAGGTCATATGCACCGCATTGTAGAGCACGTCGCGCAAGCCCGCCGAGCCCGCGACCGAGGCGAGGCCCGCCGCGTGGTTCAGCATGTCGCGCAGCCGCGCCTCGTCCGCCGGGCGCGCGTCATGGGCGAGGCCATAGTTCAGGATGGCGCCCAGCGCCGAGGCGCCGATGGCGGATCCCAAGCTGCGGCAGAAGACATTGGCGGCAACGGCGCTGCCGCGCAGCGGCAGCTCGACCGCCTCCTGGGTCATGACCACGCCGATGAACAGGCCCCAGCCCATGCCGAAGCCCATGATCAGCATGTAGAAGCAGCAGAGCCAGATGCTGCTGTCGGCCGAGAGCGTCAGCATGCCGCCCATGCCGAGGCAAAGACAGAAGGCTCCGAGCCGCATGGTCTCCGCGAGACCGATCCGATTGAAGATCGGCCGGGCGATGATGATCGCCGTCGGCGTGCCGCCAGCCAGCATGATCAGCGCGGCACCGGCCACCACCGGCGAGCCGCCCAGCACGCCCTGGACATAGATCGGCAGCATGGTGGTGACACCGAGCAGGATCATGCCGAACAACACCGCGCTCATGTTGCACGTCGCGATGAGGCGCCTTGTCCAGAGCTTGATCGAGATGATCGGCTCCGGTACGCGCCGCTCCCACCACAGGGTCACGGCGGCGCCCACGACCGTGACCGCGGCGCAGACCGCCATGCCGATATTCCCCATATCCGGCTCGCTGATGACGCACAGCAGCGCCAGCACGGTCACGGCGAAGAGACCAGCACCGGTATAGTCGATACGCATCGCGCGGCTCTGGGCATGCTCGGCAGCGAAGATGCGCATGCCGGCCAGCGCCACCAGCCCGATCGGCAGGTTCAGCCAGAAGACCCAGGCCCAAGGCAGAAACTTGACGATGGCGCCGCCGAGCAACGGGCCCAATATGCCGGCGACCGCCCAGGTGCCGCTGATATAGCCCTGGACCTTGGCGCGCTGCTCCAGCGTGTAGAGGTCGGCGACGATGGTCATGTTGATCGGCTGGATGGCGCCGGCGCCAATGCCCTGCAGCAGGCGAAAGGCGATCAGGCTCGGCATCGACCAGGCGAAGCCGCACAGAAGCGTCGCAGTGAGGAAGATGATGTAGCCGGCGGTGATCGTTGGCCTGCGTCCGAACTGGTCGGAGAGCTTGCCCCAGATCACCGTCGTCGTCGTCTGCGGCAGCAGAAAGGCCGCGAACAGCCAGCTATAGTGGCTGAAACCGCCAAGCTGGCTGACGATGCTGGGCATGGCCGTGGCGACGATGGTCGTCTCCGATGCCACGATGAACATGCCGAGCATGACAGAACCGACGACCCATGGCCGTGCCTTATCCGAAACCTGAACCGCCATATGGCCTTTACGAGAACAGCAACGACTTGATGACAACCGGTACGACACCGGGCGGGTCGAGGAAAGCGCCAAGATCGACGAAATCCAATTCCTTCAGCTGGATACCGTCGATCGAAATCAATTTTAGCGCGAGGCCGAACTCTTTGTCGAGCAGGCGTCCCAAGGTCTTGCCGATATCGCCGTCGCTGACCAGCGCCAGCAGGCTGTCACGCTTGCCGTCGCTCACCGCCACCTCGACGATCGCCTCGGCCATGGCGCGCAGCCTGGAATATTCCGGCAGCCCCTCCCAGGTGAAGGCCAATGCGATGGGGGCGGCACAGGACAGATCCTGGCGGTCGGCGCTGCGGCGGAAGCTGGATGCCACTTGCCTGGGATCGATCACCTCCGGCAAGGGCATGTCGAGATGCGCCACCGGCAGGTTGTGGATCGGCAGCGCTTCCGCATCGGTCATGTAGATGGTCTTGCCGCTCACCTGCACGGTGAATTGCGAGGCACCGATCACCGTCGCCCGAATGCGCTGGCCGGCATCGACCACGGGGATCGAGACACGGGACGGCAGCAGCGCCACGACCTCCTCGGCCAGCATGCGCGCTATGTCGCCATGGTCCTTCGACTCATAGCCGAAGATGTATTCCGAGACGCCGCCGGAGAAGGTGATGAACTCGGGCGCCACGCGGCGGTCGAGCGGCTCGGTCAGCTCCAGCGCGTGGCCGAGCGTGTCGAGTTCGACGCCGGCGATCTGGTCGACGACCTGTTCGGCGAGCCGCCGGGCGATGGTCCGGCGCAACCCCTCGTCCTCCAGCTTATGGGAGGTGAGTGCGAGCCCCAGATCCTTGGCCGCCAGATGCGCGGAATCGTCGATGCGGGTCCAGGCGTCGAGACTGTCCTGGGCGATGAGCCGGCCACCGACGGCAAAGGCGGCGACGCTCAGGATCTCGCCCTTGTCGACCAGCGCCAGCTTGGTGGTGCCACCGCCGATATCGACATGCAGGCCGCAGCCATTGCGAGTCCTGGACAAGGCGGTCGCGCCCGAACCATGGGCGGCCAGGATGCATTCCAGCTTATGCCCGGCCGTGGCGCAGACGAACTTGCCGGATTCGGCGGCGAAGATCTCGTCGATGGCGCGGGCGTTCGTCTTCTTGATCGCCTCGCCGGTCAGGATCACGGCACCGCTATCGACATCGGCGCGGGTGAAGCCGGCATCGCGATAGCAATCCTGGAAGAAATGCCGGAGCTGGTGGGCATCGATCGTGCCGTCTGCGACGAAGGGCGTGAGCAGGATCGGCGAGCGCCAGACGATCTGCCGGTCGACCACGACGAAGCGCGCCGACAGATCCTCTGATTCCCGCTTCAGCACGACCCGCGCGAACAAAAGATGCGAGGTCGAGCTGCCGATGTCGATGCCGACGGTCAGCAGCTCGACCACCTCCTGCTCCCAGATCGCCTGGGTCAGCCAGCGCTGCTCCGGGCTGTCGAGATCGAGCGCGTGCTCATGGTCGAAGCTGAGGTCGTGGGGCACTTTAAGTAGCGGGTCCAGCCAGAGCCGGCACCGAGATGACGCCGGTGAGCTTTGCGGGGTCGAGCGCCATGATCGCCGCCTCGTCGAAGGTGTCGCCCATTTCGGACGGCACGCCCGTCTGGGCGATCGCCTCCAGCCACTTGCGGTGGATGCGGGGATCCTGATCCTCGTACTCGATCTGCCGGCCGCCCTGCTTCACCGACTGCGCACCACCGCCCTCGGCGCTCTTGCGGCGCAGGGAGATGAACGGATAGCGGCGCGAACCCAGGCTGCAGGCCAGATACCGAGCCGGGTGGTCGCAGGTATTGAAGTGCTGGTGGAACATCCAGAAAGGCGGCGTGTACATGACGCCGTGGCGCCAGGGGATCTCGACGAACTCGCTGTCACCCTCGTACCAGAGCAGCGAATAGCCTTCGCCGTCGACCGCATGGACGTGGGTACCGGCAGCGTGGCGATGAGCCTTCTTGTAACGGCCGGTCGGCACCTGCGAACAATGGGAGTGCATCGTGCCGTCGGCCAGCACCATGGCGACGTTGAGCGAGCCCTTCCCGCGCTCGGCCAGGTCATAGAGCTTGAAGCCGGTGAGATCCGGGACGAAGTTCGTCTCCCAGATGTTCTGCTGCTTCTTGATCATCTCCTTCGTATAGACCGAGAGGTCGCCGCCGCCATCGTAATGGCTGTCGGTGCCGCAGCGCTCCGGGAAGACGAAGTCGTTTTTGAAGACGAAATCCAGGTTGTGGTAGAGGTTGATCGTCAGTGGCGCGTCATTGGTGCAGGACAGCCGGCATGGCTCCTGCCCTGAGCCATTGAGGATCTGGTACTGGCAATTCAGCGGAATGGCGAAGAGCGCTTTCGGCCCCCATTCGAAGCTGCGCGTCTCGCCATTCGGCAGCCACACCACCGTCGAACCATGGCCGGTCAGCACATAGATGAAGCACTCGTAGAGATGCTTCAGCGGCCGGGTCTTCTTGCCGGGCTCGATCTCCAGCACGTAATTGGCCATGAAATCGCCCATGCCATGGGTGTGGGCGAAGCAGCCCTTGGCGTCGTAGCGGTCCCAGCGAGATGTTTCCAGCGCAATCAGGTCGTGGCCGAAATCCATATGGATCGGAATACCTTCGCCCCTGGCCCAGTCGCCATAGGGATCCTGCAGCATGCGCTTCCGATCAGCCGTGTCGACGTTCGCCATTAATTCCTCTCCCCGGAACAGTGTTTCGTATGGCGGAACATAAAGCTCCCGTCATGGCAGCGCAAGCCTCTCGGAGGACCGCCGGACGCCCCTGCTCATATCCCCCAATCGTGACCGATTCCAATTCGTTATCACTCGCGCGACGCTGTATGGCAGCGTATACAGCGCTATCCTTTCCCATATTGTCGCGGGGTTGGTCTTGATCGCCGTCACTCGCCGCCTGGCCACCTGTCTAGCCCTCCTCGGCTTGGTTCTCCTGTCGGCACCACTCGCCTCGGCCCGGACGATCACGGATTCGGCCGGGCGCAGCGTCACCATACCGGACAAGGTTGCCCGCGTCTTCGCCGCCGGGCCGCCGGCTTCCGTCCTGCTCTATGCGCTGGCGCCGCAGGACATGATCGGCTGGGTCAAGGCCCCCAGCGATGCTGAGAAGCCGTTCCTGCTGCCGGCCGTGCGCGATTTGCCGGAACTGGGGCGCCTGACTGGGCGCGGCGACACGCTCAATCTGGAAGTGCTGCTCAAGGCCAAGCCCGATCTCATCATCGATTTCGGCACGATCAACGCGACATACAAGTCGCTGGCCGACCGGGTGCAGAGCCAGACCGGCATCCCCTATCTGCTGATCGATGGCAGCTTCGCCGATACGCCCAAGGCGCTGCGCCTGCTGGCAAACGCACTCGGCCTGGAGAAGCGTGGCGAAGACTTGGCCAGGGCGGCCGAGCAGATCTTCGGCGAGGTCGATGCGGTGCTGGCCAAGGTGCCGGCGGCAAGCCGCCCCAAGGTTTATCTCGCTCGCGGGCCCGAGGGGCTGGAGACCGGCTCCAAAGGCTCGATCAACACCGAAATCATCGAGCGCGTCGGCGGCATCAATGTGGCGCAAGGCACGATACGGCGCGGCGGCCTGATCGACGCCTCGCCCGAACAGGTGCTGGCCTGGGCGCCGGACACGATCATCACCCTCGATCCGCGCTTTGCCAAGGCGCTGCCTGGCATGGCCGCTTGGGCCACCGTCCCGGCCGTGACGCGGCACCGGGTCTATCTGGCGCCGTCCTTGCCCTTCGGCTTCATCGACGCCCCACCCTCGCTCAACCGGCTGATCGGCCTCGTCTGGCTGCTGCATGAATTCTATCCGACCCAGGCGCCGGGCGATCTCAAGACCCAGGTGAAGGATTTCTTCCACCTCTTCTACCAGGTCGATCTCAGCGACGCCGACCTCGCCCAGGTGCTGTCTGGCCAAGTACTGTCTGGCCGGCACTTGGCCAAACAGCACCAATAAGGCCGGCCTTGCGCGCCCCGGTCATCCTGGTCCTGCTGGCGGCGCTGCTGCTGGTCGTGGCGCTGCTGGCGGCGGGCATCGGCCCCTACCCGATCCCACCGCACAAGGTTCTGACGGCCATGGTCGACCATCTGGCCGGCCGCCCCGATGGCGTCGTCGACACGGTGCTGTTCCAGATCCGCCTGCCGCGGGTACTGGCGGCCTTGCTGGTGGGATCCGCACTGTCGGCAGCCGGTGCCGCCTATCAGAGCCTGTTCCGCAACCCGCTGGTCTCGCCGGATATATTGGGCGTCTCGACCGGTGCCGGCTTGGGCGCCGTGCTCGGCATCTTGCTTGGCCTGCCGGTCTGGCTCATCCAGTTCCTGGGCTTCGGCGGCGGCCTCGCCACCGTCGTCATCGTCATGGCGCTGGCCCACATCCTCAAGGGTGGCGGCGACATCCTGATATTGGTACTGGCCGGGCTGGTCGTCGGCACGCTGGCCGGCGCCGCGATATCCTTGGTCAAGGTGCTGGCCGATCCCTACAACCAATTGCCAGCGATCACCTTTTGGCTGCTGGGCAGCCTGGCCGGCACCAAGCAGCAGGATGTGCTGGCGATAATGCCGGTCGTGCTGGTCGGGCTGGCCGTATTGCTGCTCGCGCGCTGGCGCATCGGCGTGTTGTCGATGGGCGATGACGATGCCCGGGCACTCGGCGTCGAGGTCACGCGGCTACGCCTGATCGTCATCCTGGCCGCAACCCTGGTCACGGCCAGCGTGGTGGCAATCTCCGGCGTCATCGGCTGGGTTGGACTGATGGTGCCACATATGGCGCGGCTCTTGGTCGGCGCACGCTTCGACCGCATGTTGCCGGCCTCGATCCTCGCCGGCGGCGCCTTCATGGTTGCGGTCGACACGGTGGCGCGCGCCGCCACGCGCACGGAAATTCCGCTGGGCGTGCTCACCGCCATGATCGGCGGCCCGATCTTCGTCTGGCTGCTGGCCCGGCGGCGCCGTGTGTTGTCATGACCGGAATAGTGTCGTGAGTACCCTCTCGGCGCGCGATCTCGCCATCGGCTACGGCGCCCCGCTGGCGCGTGGCATCGCCCTCGATCTCACGCAAGGCAGCGTCACCTGCCTGCTTGGCCCGAACGGCGCCGGCAAGACCACGCTGTTCCGCACGCTTTTGGGCTTCATCCCGGCGCTTTCGGGGGCAATCCACGTCGCCGGCGAAGATATCGCCACCGTGCCGCGCGCCCGGCTCGCCCGTCACCTCGCCTATGTGCCGCAGGCCCAGCCGGGCGGCTTCGCCTATACCGTGCTCGATCTGGTGGTCATGGGCCGCACCAGCCATATCGGCGCCTTCGGCACGCCGGCGCGCACCGATCTGGACCGGGCGATCGTGGCGTTGGAGACGTTGGGCATCGCCGACTTGGCAACGCGCGACATCACCCGCATCTCCGGCGGTCAACGGCAATTGGCCCTGATCGCCCGCGCGCTGGCCCAGGAAGCGCGCATCATCGTCATGGACGAACCGACCGCCAGCCTCGACCTTGGCAACAGGCTGCTGGTCCTGGCCCAGATCCGGCGTCTGGCGGCGGAAGGTTTGGCGGTGCTGATGTCGACCCATGAGCCGGAACAGGTCTTCGAGGTGGCTAGCCAAGTGGCGACACTCGACCAGAACGGGCATTTCGAGACCGGTACACCCGGAAGTTTGCTGACGTCGGCGCGGCTGTCGCGGCTTTATGGCCTGGCACTCGAAGTCGAACGAACCACTTCCGGGCGGATCGTCGTCAGCCGAGGATTAGCCGAATAGCAAGGTCGCTTAGCAATTCTTGATAGCCCGAGCCGAATTTTGCATTTCACAATCGGGGCTGGCACCTCTATTCACTTTCTCAAATGTCGACAGTAATCGCTGCGGGGGAAGCGGGGGGCCGCTGCTCATCAGCCTTAACCGATATCGACAATCTGTCCGAGGGGAGACGTCCCGCCTCGGGCCGTCTTGACAACACGAGTCCGGTATTCAGGAACAATCAGAACGATGCAGTCCAACCAGCCGGCCATTCAAGCGCGCCACCTGTCCCAGGAATTCACCCAGCCCGGCAGCAACACGCCGTTCCTGGCATTGCATGAGGCCTCCATCGACATCGCGCGGGGCGAGCTGGTCAGCCTGATCGGCCCGTCCGGCTGCGGCAAGAGCACATTGCTCAACATCATGGGCGGCCTGGCCAAACCAACCAGCGGCACGATCAGCATCGCCGGCAAGCCTGTTACCGGCCCCTCGCCCAAGGAAGTGGCCTTCGTCTTCCAGGAGAACGCGCTCTTCCCCTGGAACACGATCATCGAGAATTGCGACATCGGCATGCTGTTCCAGGGCGTGCCGAAGAAGGAGCGCATGGACCGTGCACGCCAGTCGCTGGAGGCGGTGGGGCTGTCGGAATTCGCCAACCACTATCCGGGCCAGCTTTCGGGCGGCATGCGCCAGCGTGCGGCACTCGCCCGTGCCCTCAGCCTCGAGACCGACATCATCCTGATGGATGAGCCCTTCGGCGCGCTGGACGAGCAGACGCGCATGATCCTGGGCGAGGATCTGTCGGTGCTGCTGGCCCGCACCGGCAAGACCATCGTCTTCGTTACCCACAGCTTGGGCGAGGCGGTGTTTCTGTCCGACCGGGTCGCGGTGTTCTCCGCCCGCCCCGGAACGATCAAAGCCATCATCGACATCGACGAGCCGCATCCGCGCCGGCCGGATTTCGTGACATCCGACAAATTCGCCGGCTTGCGCAACACGCTCTACGGCATGCTGCATGACGAGATCCGCAAGACCTTGTCGCATCGCGTCGTCTCGAATGCGGCGGCCGATGGCGGACGGGCGTCATGATCCTGACAGGCGCCAAACCCGGCGGCACCCTTTTCATGCGCTCCAGCGCAGTCTGGGTGCAGCTTCTATTCCTGGCCATCCTGCTCACGCTCTGGTACCTGGCCGCCAATGATTGGAACGTGCCGGCGCTGCTGCTGCCGGAGCCGACCGGCGTGTTCCATCGCGCCGTCGGACTGATCGCCGACGGCGAAATCGTCGAGCCGTTGCAGACGACCTTGTTCGAGGCGGTGACGGCCTTCCTGACATCCGCCATCCTCGGCATCGCCTTCGGCTATTTTCTGTCGACCTCGCCCTTCATGACCGAGGTGTGCGATCCGCTGCTGACCAGCATCAACGCCATCCCCGCCATCCTGTTCCTGCCGCTTTTCGCCCTGCTGTTCGGCCTGGGCTCCGGGTCCAAGATCGCGCTCGGCATCACGGTCAGCTTCTTCCCGATCACGCTGCAGACGCTGGCGGCCTTCACCAATGTCGACAAGGTGCATATCCGCGCCGCCCAATCGATGGGCGCGTCGGCCGGGCATATGATCCGCTACGTGCTGCTGCCGTCGACCTTGCCGGTGATCGTCGCGGGATTGCGCATGGGCATGGTGCTCTCGTTCCTCGCCATCATCGGCGGCGAGACCATTGCCTCCTTCGCCGGTCTCGGCCATCAGGTCGCCGAAAGCTCCCAGGCCATGGATGCGGAGCTGATGTATGCCTGGATCGTCATCGTCATCACCGTTTCGGCGCTGCTGAACCTGGGGCTGTCGCAGTTGGAGAAGCTGGGGGTGCGGTCATGAGCAGACGCGCCAAGGTACTGGTTACCCGCATCGCCATCATCGTGGCGCTGTTGGCGATCTGGGAGATCCTCGCCCGCTTCTTCGTCGACAAGACCTTCATCAGCCCGCCCTCGGTCGTCGTGATGTCCTATGGCCGGCTGTTCAGCCATGCCGGCATCGCCAATGCGATGCTGACGCTGCTGGTCGAGCTGGGATGCGCCTTCTGCCTGGCGGTCGTCATCGGCACGGCGATCGCGCTGGCGATCGCCAGCACCGATTTCTCGCGGCGCA
>DATJJW010000151.1:0-11125 GCA_035491935.1 Allostellaceae bacterium
CAGGTCAATCCACCGCCGAATCATGATCGGGGACAGCCGTCCGGTCCGAACCGGCCGGCGCCCCAGAAGCGGCCGCCGGCCAATACGCCGAACCGGCCTGCGCCCGGCAAACCTCCGGAGGGGCAGAGGCCGCCGCATGCCAACAGGCCCTCGCCCCAAAGACCTTCCGCTCATCGGCCTCCCCCTCATCGGCCTCCCGCTCATAAGCCGGCCGCCCAGAGGCCGGTGAGCCACAGACCGCCGCATTACGCCAAGCCTTTGCCGCCGCGCGGCAATCAGTTCTGGCATCGCGGCCGCTACTACAATCGGGTCAGGGGGCCAGCCTTCACCTGGCCGCGCGGCTGGAGCTATCGCCGCTGGAGCATCGGCGCCCTGTTTCCAGGCATTTTCCTCACGCCGACCTATTTCTACGGCAATTACGCCCCACTCGGCCTGCAGGCGCCGTTGCCCGGCTATGCCTGGGTCCGATACGGCTCCGACCTGGTGCTGGTGAACCTGTCCAGCCGGGTTATCGAGGATGTCGTCTACGGCGTCTTCATGTAGGCGTTCGGCAGCTTGAGATACTGCCTTGTCCAAGGCAGTATCTCCGTTTCCTCTTGACGATCTTTCATGGCGCACCATGTCCCTGTCATGCTTGTCAGAAGACAACGAAGCGGCATGGCTATGGAAACACAGGAACGGCGGCTACCGCTGAAGCTTGCATGTCCCATGATTATTGTGAGCGTCTTACTATTTTTCGCGATCGTCTTCAACTTTAGCCTTGCATCGATAAGTACAACGGGCATGTGGCTGACTATTACCTTGGCTGTATGCGAAGTTGGCCTGTCTGTAGCCAGCTTTATCTGGATAAGGCGTCACGCATAGGCTGCCAGGGCGAGGAGAGCCTTGGCAGCGTTGGATAAAATGCGTGCCCTGCCTGAAGTTTCAAACTGAGACACTACCGCTTCCAGACTCTTCTTGACTCTCGATTCGTTTGGAACAAAATAAGAACTTCAAACGGAATCGGTGATGGGAATGGTGTCTGCGCCAGCCACTATGCCTGCCTTGCGGGCTTGGGTCGCGCGGCTTGAGGGCCGTGTCGCGATGGGTGTGCCGCATGAGGGCGCCTTGGGCTTCGGCGTGGCCGCGATCGATGCGGCGCTGCCGGGTGGCGGGCTCATGCGCGGGGCGTTTCATGAGGTGTCGGGTGGTTTGACCGAACCGGGCGAGGCGGCGTCGCCCGGGATCGAGGCGGCGCTGGGCTTCATTGCCGGCATCGTGGCGCGGGCGGCGGGACCGGTGCTGTGGGTGGCACCGCGGATCGAGCTCTATGCGCCGGGCCTGGCCATGGCGGGCCTCATGCCCGACCGGCTGATCCTGGCCGAGGCCGGTGGCGACAAGCAGGTGCTGGCCGCGATGGAGGAAGGCTTGCGGCACAAGGGGCTGAAGGCGGTGGTCGGCGAGGCGGATGCGGTCAACCTGACATCCAGTCGCCGGCTGCAACTGGCGGCACAGGCCGGCGGTGCGCTGGGGCTGCTCTTATGCCGTCGGGCGGGCGAAAACCCGAGTGCCGCCGTCACCCGCTGGCGGGTCGCGGGCGTGCCGGGGCCGGGACGGCTCCGAGGGCAGGAGGCGGTGACTTTAAGCGATATGGGCCGGGCCCATTGGCGGCTTGATCTCGTCCGTTGCCGGGGCGGCGAGCCGCAATCATGGATCGTGGAGGCATGCGATGGCCAGGGTCGTCTCGATCTGGTTGCCGAACTGGGCGACCGATCGGCTGCGCCGGTCGAAGCGGCGTTCGGCGCTCGCCGCGTCGGATAGGGTCGCGTGGAATAGGCCGCTCGCCACCGTTACGCGCGACGGACGGCGCCGCATCCTGGCCGCGGTCGACGATGCGGCCCGTGCCCTCGGCCTCGTTCCGGGCATGGATGTGGCCCATGCCCAGGCGCTGGTGGGCGATCTCGCCCTGGTGCCGGCGGTGCCGGAGAGCGATGCCACGGGGTTGGCGCTGCTCGGTGACTGGTGCCATCGCTTCGGCCCGATCGTCGCGGTCGACGCGCCGGATGGGCTGCTGTTCGACGCGGGCGGCCTCGCGCATCTCTATGGCGGCGAGGATCGGCTGCTGGAGGTGCTGGAAGCGAGGCTATCGGCCTTGGGGCTGGCGGTCCGGCTCGGGCTGGCCGATACGGTGGGTGCCGCCTGGGCGTGGGCGCGGTTCGGGCCTGCCGGCATCATCGAATCCTGCGCACAGCATGCGGCATTGGCGAGCTTGCCGGTCGCGGGTTTGCGCATCGAGGCGGCCATCGCCAAGCGTCTGGGCCAGCTCGGATTCGGCCGTATCGGTCAGCTCTATACCTTGCCGCGTGCCAGCCTGACGCGGCGCTTCGGCCCGCACCTCGTCACCCGTCTCGACCAGGCGCTGGGCGCCGTCGAGGAACCGGTCGCGCCCTTGACGCCGGTCGAGGATCCCAACCTGTGCCTGGGCTTTGCCGAGCCGATCGCGACGCCGGAGGATCTGACGCGCGCCATCCATCATTTATGCGCCGGGCTCTGCCGCATGTTGGCCGAGCACGGTTTGGGCGCGCGGCGCCTGCTGCTGGTCTGCCATCGGGTCGATGGCGTCAATGGCCGGATCGGCATCGGCACGGTGCGGGCCAATCGCGATGCCGGACATCTGGCGAGGCTGCTCCTGGAGCGGCTCGACACCATCGATCCCGGCTTCGGCATCGAGGCGATGCGTCTCATCGCCACCCGCACCGATCTCCAGGCGCCGGAGCAGCTGGGTACGTTGCATGCCAATCATAGCGATGGGGGTGATGGGGGCGGTGATGCCGAACTCGACATGCTGGTCGACCGGCTGATCGGCCGGCTGGGGGCCGCGCATGTCTATCGTATGCAGCCCGTCGAGAGCGACTGGCCGGAGCATGCGATGCACCGTGTGGCGCCGATGGCCGAGACATATGCGGCCGCCTTGCCCGTGCTGCCGCGCCCGGTGCGGCTGCTGGCATATCCGGAGCCGGTCGAGACCACGGCGCTGATGCCCGACCATCCGCCGGCGCAGTTCATCTGGCACGGCATCCGCCACAAGGTGGTCCATGCCGACGGGCCGGAGCGGCTGACGCCCGAATGGTGGCGCGGCGGCAAAGATCGGGCCGAGCGTGACTATTTCCAGGTCGAAGATGAGAGCGGCCGGCGCTTCTGGCTGTTCCGCCAGGACCGCGCCTGGTTCCTGCACGGGTTCTTTGCCTGAGGAGTTGGGCATGAATTACGCGGAGCTGCAGGTCACCAGCAATTTTTCCTTCCTGCGCGGCGCCTCGCACCCGCATGAGCTGGTGGTGGCGGCGCAGGCACTCGGCATGACCGCCATCGGCATCGCCGATCGCGGCAGCATGGCCGGGGCGGTGCGCATGCATGTCGCCTGCAAGCAGGCGGGGCTGCGGCTGGTCGTGGGTTGCCGGCTGGACCTCGATGATGGCTTGCCGCTGCTGGTCTATCCGACCGATCGCGCAGCCTATGCGCGGCTCTCCCAGCTCTTGAGCTTCGGCAAGTCGCGCGCCGGCAAGGGCGGCTGCAGCCTCGACTATGCGGATGTGCGGGCGGCATCCGACGGGCTGATCGCGGTGCTGGTGCCGGACCGGCCGGATGCGCGGCTGGGGCTGGAGCTGACGCGGCTGAAACGCGATTTCGGCGACCGCGCCTATGTCGCGCTGACCCGCCGTTTCCGGCCAGGCGAGCGGGCACGGCTGGCGGCGATCGTCGATCGAGCCCATGGCGCGCGCGTCATGCCGGTCGTGACCAATGACGTGCTCTACCATGTGCCGGAACGGCGCATGCTGCAGGATGTCGCGACCTGCATCCGCGAGGGCTGCGCCATCGACGATGCCGGTTTCCGCCGCGAGCGTTTCGCCGATCGCTTCCTGAAGCCGCCGGCCGAGATGGTGCGGCTCTTTGCCGATTACCCGCAGGCCATCGAGGCCAGTACGGAGATCGCGGAGCGCTGCCGTTTCTCGCTGGATGATTTGGCCTATCAATATCCGGAGGAAGCGCCGATTCCGGGTCTGAACGCACAGGAAGCGCTGGAGCGTTTCACCTGGGAGGGGGCGGCCCGGCGCTATCCGGATGGCGTGTCCGAGACGGTGCGGGCGCAGCTGCGCAAGGAGCTCGATCTCATCGCCCAGATGCGCTACGCGCCCTATTTCCTCACCGTGGCGCGTATCGTCAGGGCGGCGCGGGCGATGGATATCCTGTGCCAGGGGCGCGGTTCGGCGGCCAATTCCGCCGTCTGTTTCATGCTGGACATCACCGAGATCGACCCGACCAAGAGCAACCTCCTGTTCGAGCGCTTTATCTCGACCGCGCGCAACGAGCCGCCCGATATCGATGTCGATTTCGAGCATGAGCGGCGTGAGGAGGTGATCCAGTGGATCTACGAGACATATGGCCGCGACAGGTCGGCGCTGGCGGCGACGGTGATCACCTACCGCGCCAAGGGGGCGATCCGCGATGTCGGCAAGGCGATGGGTCTGCCGCAGGACGTGACCGCGGCGCTCTCCAAGCAGGCCTGGGCCTGGTCGAAGGAGGGGGTGAGCGGCGAGCAGGCCCAAAGTTTGGGCTTCGATGCGGGCGACAGGCGTCTGGCCATGACGCTCGACCTCGCGCGTGAGCTGATCGGTTTCCCGCGCCACCTGTCGCAGCATCCGGGGGGCTTCGTGCTAACGCGCGAGCCGTTGGCCGATCTGGTGCCGGTCGAGCCGGCGGCGATGGAGAACCGCCAGGTCGTCGAATGGGACAAGGACGATCTGGACGCGCTCAAGATCATGAAGGTCGATGTGCTGGGCCTCGGCATGCTCGGCTGCCTACGCCGCGCCTTCACTATGCTGGAGGATGTTCATGGGTGGGAGTTGGCCGTCGCGACGATACCGCCGGAGGACAAGGATACGTATCGCATGATCTGCCGCGCCGACACGGTCGGCGTGTTTCAGATCGAATCCCGCGCGCAGATGAGCATGCTGCCGCGGCTCAGACCCAAGGAATTCTACGATCTGGTGATCGAGGTCGCCATCGTCCGGCCGGGGCCGATCCAGGGCAACATGGTGCATCCCTATCTCAAGCGCCGGCAGGATCCGAAGCTCGTGACATATCCCAAGCCCGAGTTGGAGGCGGTGCTGAAAAAGACCCTGGGCGTGCCGCTGTTCCAGGAGCAGGCGATGCGCATCGCCATCGAATGCGCGGGCTTCACGCCGGACGAAGCCGATGGCTTGCGCCGTTCCATGGCGACGTTCCGCTTCGACGGCAAGGTCGAGAGCTATGAGGAACAGTTCCTGAAAGGTATGGCGCGCAACGGCTATCCGGAAGATTTCGCCATCAATTGCTTCAACCAGATCAAGGGCTTCGGCAGTTACGGCTTTCCGGAGAGCCACGCCGCCTCCTTCGCGATTCTGGTTTATGCCTCGTCCTGGATCAAATGCCATTACCCGGCGATCTTCTGCTGCGCGATCCTGAACGCCCAGCCCATGGGTTTCTACCAGCCGGCGCAACTGATCCGCGATGCGCGCGAGCATGGGGTGGAGGTATTGCCGGTCGACGTCAACGTCTCGCGCTGGGACAGCACGATCGAGGGCGGGCCGAAGCGTCAGGCGGTGCGGCTGGGTCTGCGTCTGGTCAAGGGCTTGAGCGTTCACGAGGCCGAACGGCTGACCTCCTGCCGTTACCAGCCCTATCCCAGCATCGAGGCGCTGCATCGGCGCTCGGGGCTGAAGGTCGCCTCGCTGGAGAAGCTGGCCGATGCCAACGCCTTCGTGGGCATGGGCATCGACCGGCGCCGGGCGCTCTGGGATGTACGGGCACTCGCCGATAGCGTCTTGCCGCTCTTCGCCCATGCCGCCCGTATCGGTGGGGCCAACATTGACGGAGGGGGCATCGAGATCATGGAGCCGCCGGCGGAATTGCCGGTCATGCCGGCGGGGCGCCATGTGGTCGAGGATTACGCCGCCACCGGCTTCAGCCTGCGCGCCCATCCGGTGAGTTTCCTGCGCCACCGGCTGGAATCCCGCGGCGCCATGCCGTTCGGGCATCTGGCCGATCCGGTGAAGGCGCGCGACGGCAAACGGGTGAGGTTGGGCGGCCTCATCCTGGTGCGTCAGCGTCCGGGCTCGGGCGAGGGGGTGGTGTTCATCACGCTGGAGGACGAGACCGGCATCGCTAATCTCGTCGTATGGCCGGATCTGTTCGAGAAACAGCGCCGGCTGATCCTGGCCGCGACCATGCTGGGCTGCATCGGCCGGGTGCAGCGTGAAGGCATCGTCGTGCATGTCGTGGTCGAGGAGCTGATCGACCTCTCGCATCTCCTGCGCCAAGTGGCGCGCGAGGAAGCCGCCCCGGATACCGTTCCGGATGCCACGCCATCGATGCCGAAATCCCGCGACCTCTATACCCGCGACATCCGCGTCACCCACGGCATCAAAGTGCCGACGCGCGATTTCAGATAATCGTCTTCACGATCGGTGAGCCAACGTTCGAAGGCCAGCCCGCTGACGGCCCCTATGTTCCAGTTGATGCGCTAAACCGACCCGTTTCTGACGGGAACCGGCTGTTGCTGCGCCAGATGGGAAACGAGGTCGTCGGCCGAAGTACGCAGATGTAGTTCGACCATGTCCTTGGCACGCTCGACATCGCGGGCGCGGCAGGCCTCGTAGATCATCCAGTGCTGGCTCTGCGCCACATCCGTACCGACCAGGCGGGAATGGGCGTTGATGTAGCGTTCGACATTGGCGCGCAAGGTCGCGATCATCGCCACCAGCCGTGGCCAGCCGCTGCGGCTGACGATGATGCTGTGGAAGCGTTCATTGCCGGCGGCCCAGTTCTTGTCCCAGCCAGCGCCAGTGTCGAGCTTCTCCAGCACCGCGCGCATCTGTTGCAGATTGGCTTCGGTCAGGCGCGGTACAGCCCGTTCCATCGCCTGGCGCTCGAGCGCGATGCGGATGCCATATAGCTCCATGATGTCGGCAGGGTCGAGGGCTGCCACCACCACGCCGCGGCGCGGATAGACCGTGACCAGCCCCTCGCTCTCGAGCTGCTTCATGGCATCGCGTACCGGCATGCGCGAGACGCCATGGCGGCTGGCGATGGTATCGAGGTTGATGCGCGCACCGGGTTCGAGCGCGCCGGAGACGATCTGGACGCGCAGCTCGACCACCAGCGCGTCTTTCTGGCTTGCCGCGATCTTGCCTGGGCGAAGATTGGCGGGGCGAAGAGATGCTATGGGAATGGCTGATATCCTCCCTGGATCACGATTATTGCGGGTCGACTCGACCTGAAATCCGAATCGTGATCTGATTCATATGGTTAGAGACCGTTTCCCCCATCGGGCTGATACCGATCTGAACGGTTCGGGCTCTAGCGTTTAATATTATAGTAGCACCATAACCTCAGCTGTGGCTTTGCTGCAAATGTGGCGGTGAAATCGGCAACCAAAATGGGGAGGATGATGGGGACGAGCGTGCAGGGCGAGGTGAAATCGTCCGAGATGAAGTCGCCCTTGGGGCCGCTGGTCTCTGGGCGAAGCTGCGGCGAATGCACCGCCTGTTGTTCCGTGCCCGAGATCGATTTCCCCGAGCTGAAGAAGCCGGCTCGTGTGCTGTGCCAGCACAGTTCCGGCACGGGCTGTGGGATCTACGACCATCGCCCAGCCGGATGCCGCGATTTCTATTGTGTCTGGCGCCATATCGAGGCAATGCCCGACCGTACGCGGCCCGATCAGCTGGGCATGATGTTCGTCCTGCGTGCCGAGGATCGGCCCAAGACCGTCTTCGAGAATCTCTATATCGTCGGCTGGCCGGTCGAGACGCCGGATGTCATGAGCAAGCCCGACGTACAACGCTCGCTCGCCATGTTCGCCCGCGACATCTTTCCGGTCTTCGTGCAGTGGGAGGGCCAGTCTACCCTGCTCTATCCCGACAAGACCCTGGCTTGGGCGATCACCGATATGGATGCCGTACGCGACCCCGCTCTCAAGGCGCGGGCCGACAAATGGCTGCGCGACTACGCGCCCTACGCCCGTATCCAGGCTGGCGACAAGGTGCTGCTGCCGCCGGGATATTGATGGGGCCGGTGGCCTTCTGCATTATTTTCGCCCCTCGGCATGCGGGAGCGAATCGTTAACGGCGGCGTTGAGTCTAAACGAAGCTGTGGGAAACGAGCATGCCAAGATCCCGGAATGCCAAGCCCGCTTCGATTTTTCGCCTGATACCAAGGCCATGGACAGCCATGCCGCCATGCGGCTGGCGCCGGCGGCGTGCGCGAGTCGGCCGCCTGTCCATCATGCGAAATTTGCAACCAATGATGATCCGGACTCGCAGAGGGAGGGTAATGCCATGGAGCGGTTCTCTCACTATGTCATTCTGGTGAGCTTCCTGCTGCTCGCCGCCTGCTCTGGCGATAAGCCGTCGCAGTTCAAGCCGGGTGCCGGCGCCGGCGCGACGGCCCCCATCGGCGCGGGCGTGGGCGGCTGACGCGTGCTGGCTCTTCTTGCCAAATGTCCATTGCCTCGGCTGCTCCGGGAGATAGAGACATGACCACGACTTACAGAGAGAAAACAAACAAGGCCGCTCACGTGATCGTCCAGGTCGCCTGCTGCAATTGCGGCGGCTGGGCAATGCCGGCGGCCAGCACCAAGTTGAAGACCACCGAAAAAACAGGTCTGGCTCAGCCATCGAAAGAAGTCAGGCAGGCAATGCAAGCGACCCCTCGCGAGGTAAATCGGCGAGATTGGTCCCCTATGATCAGATCAACCGTGTCGTCAATCTGACGGATGGGCATCGTACGTATGGCAAAGCCCGCGTGCGTCCTGAGTTAAGGGCGCCGAAGCGGACCCAGCGGGCCTTTTACGGCGCCATAAAGCGGGGCCGGTTACAATGTGACCAGTTTTGCATCCGCAGGATTGCTGTCGAATACGATGACGTTGTTCGGGTTTGATTGAAGCGCTGCCGAATTGAAGCTCAGCGAGACGGACTCGCCGATGCCTCCCTGGGGACCAGCCGAGACCGTCGTGGATTGTTGGAAATCCAGGCCGGCGACATCGCTGGCGTTTTGCACGGTAGCGGTCTGTCCCTGGGCGGCCGCTTTCTGTTCGAGTGCCTGGACAGCAGTATCGACGCCCGAACCGTCAATGGATGACTGGAAAGAGGCTGAATTCCAATCATCCACACTCGGAGCGTTCGCGCCGATATTGAAACCTTTGGCGCGGGTTACTTTGCCATCCGCAGTCGTTATGTCCGGGTTGGTTCCAGCGATGTAGGACTTGGCCGCGTCCGAAAGCGAAATCGTGTCCGTGCCGGGACCCGCGACTGCGCTCACGAAGCCCTCTGTGCCGGAGGTGGACGCAGTGGATGCGTTGGCCTCTGGCGATTGACTGAGGAGCGAAAGAGCGCCCTGATACGAGGCGTTGGTGATGGAAATGCTCATGGTTCAACCTTTCGAGAAGGTAGCTGCTACTTTGTAGCTTGCCGGTAGTTAATAGGAATTCACCTAAACTTCCGATTGTGAAAAATAAAGCATGGGTACCGCAGAGTCCACGCCTGCATTCACTTGGTGAACCATAAATATCCCGTGTGCCTGCAACATTCCTTGACGGCTTGCACACCCTGCGGGGCTGTCTACGGCGTGTTGGGGAGCGCGTCAGCCTCTCCGGGCGCTCTGCTTCGCTACGGCCCTGTTGACGGGGCTGGAAAGTGGGGGCCAGACGCAAGGATTCACAATTGAGTGTCCAACGGCAGGGTGGGGATACTCAAGTGAAAGCATCCCGCCCGGCAATGCTTCGCGAAAGCATTTGCCGTCGAAAGCTTAGAACCTGCCAGATCTAAGGAATTTATGGAGATAAATGGTGCCGCCTGCGTGACTCGAACACGCGACCCTCGCATTACGAATGCGATGCTCTACCAGCTGAGCTAAGGCGGCCCCTGGGGTGAGAATACTCGTCCCCGAAACGGCGCGGACCATGCCAGAAGGGCGAGCGAAGTGCAATCACCCAAAAACGAAACTCTGGCCGGCGCCATCGAGGGGGCCGGTGCCGCCCCCTCGAGACACTATTGGACTAGTTCAACGGTTCCTTGCCCGTGTACTTCAGGACATACAATCCGCCTTCGAGGCGGTCGTTGGCATAGATCACGCCGCGGTCGTCGACGAGGACGTCGTTGATCTCGATGGCATGGGTCGCGTTGGCCGGCGGCGGGGCCGGGATCAGATAGGCGATCTCGACCGGATTCGCGGGGTTGCGGATCGAGACGATGCGTACACCGGCGTTGAAATAGGCGCCGACGACGGTGTTATCCAGCTTCCGCTCCCAGGGTGAATTCGGCCGGTTCTGGTTGATGTTGTGCGAGCCGAAGCGGCCGCCCATCTTGCACAGCTCGTCCTTGTTCGGCGGGGTCGGGAAGATCGCCAGCGGGTAGGGGTGCTTCAGGTCGTGGATGTCCCAGATCCAGTTGCGCTTCGGCCAGTCCTTGCAGTTGTCGGCGACCGCTTCCTCGGTCTGGATCATGATGTGCTTGTCGAAGATCGGCAGTAGCGTATGGGCGAAGCCGTGATCCATCGAGATGAAGCTCATATGCGTGATCAGCTTCGGATGCGCCTTGTCCGAGATGTCCAGGATGACCCAGCCGCCATCGATGTAGCCGACCCAGGCGACATTGGGCATCTCCGGAAAGACCGTCGGGGTGTGGGGACGCAGGCCGTTGTTGAAGGTCGAGACGCGCGGCGGCGCCGGCTCCTTGTCCGAGGCCTCGGTACCGGGCAGCCACCAGCGGCCCGCCTCTTTGGGGTGCAGCGGGTCCGACATGTCGACGATCATGAAGATCTGGTCGTCCGCCATCGAGCCCGAATTGTAGCGTGGCACGAAGCCCGGCGCGCTCATGGTGACATAGGCCCAGTGCGGGTCGGTGAAGGTCACGTAATGCGAGCCGCGGGAGTATTTCCCCGTCACGTCCAGGCGCGAGATCATCTTCGGATGGCGGTAGTCCGAGACGTCCCAGACATCCAGGCCGGCATAGGGCTGGCCCTGCTTGGCGGTCTGGTGGGCGACCGCGAGCGTGGTGCCCTGCAATCCCAAAGAGTTGCAGCGCACGAATTTCGCTTCGACCTTGGTTTGGGT
>DATJJW010000152.1:0-6398 GCA_035491935.1 Allostellaceae bacterium
ACCGACGTGCCGAAGATCGTCGACTGGTACATGGAGGGCAAGATCAACATCGACGATCTGATCACCCACACCATGCCGCTGGACAAGATCAATGACGGCTTCGACCTGATGACGAAGGGCGAGTCGATCCGCAGCGTGGTCGTCTACTGATGGCGCTCACGACCCGATCGGAACAGCGTTGCTTCGGCGGGACGCAGGGTTTCTACAGCCATGCCTCGTCCGAGACCGGCACGGAGATGCGCTTCGCCGTCTTCGTGCCGCCTCAGGCGATAGCGGCAAAGGCACCGGCGGCACGGGTTCCCGTGCTCTATTACCTGGCCGGCCTGACCTGCACGGAGGAGACCTTCGTCATCAAGGCCGGGGCGCAGCGCGTGGCGGCGGAACTCGGGCTGATGCTGGTCGCTTGCGACACCTCCCCACGCGGCCTGGATTTGCCCGGCGAAAACGATGAGTGGGATTTCGGCACGGGCGCGGGCTTCTATCTCGACGCCACGGTCGAGCCCTGGTCCGGCCATTACCGCATGGGCAGCTACATCGCGCGCGAATTGCCGGATCTCATCGAGACGCATTTCCCGGCCGATGCCAGCCGGCGCGGTATCTTCGGCCATTCCATGGGCGGTCATGGCGCACTGGTGACGGCGCTGAGGAACCCAGGGCGCTACCGATCGGTCTCGGCCTTCGCGCCGATCTCGAATCCGGTTGCCGTGCCCTGGGGGCAGAAGGCGTTCTCGAACTATCTGGGTCCACAGCACAAGGACTGGGCCGAATATGACGCCAGCCTGCTGATGCGTCGCCAGCCCCTGCCCTATCCCGTCCTGGTCGACCAGGGCGAACAGGACCAGTTCCTGGAAAATCAGCTCAAGCCTGAAGCGCTGGAGGCCGCCGCGGCCGGCAGCGGCCAGAAGCTGACCCTGCGACGCCAGGCCGGCTACGACCATTCCTATTATTTCATCCAGAGCTTCATCGAAGACCATCTCCGCTGGCACGCGGAGCATCTGTCCGCTTAAAGCTTTTCGCGATTCACCCTGGCAAATTGCAAGATTTTCGCAATTTGCCAGGAATGACGAGCTTAGCGGAACCCGATCAGCGCCGGGAATTGGGCATGGGCCGAGCGGCCGCGATTCTCGAAAGGCTTGCCGCGCCGGGCCGCTTCGACGACCGCGGCCATGCGGCCGACGCTCTCCGGCATTTCAGTTTCTCCATTGAGATACCTGGCAATTGTCGCCCGTTTGCGGCCTAGATGCTCGGCCGCGGCGGAAATCGAAAGGTTCATCCGCTTCAGCCAAGCGGCAAGATCTTCGGCGGTGCTGATTTCGGCGAGACCGGACATGGTGGCATCCCTTCAAGATCCGGGGGGCCGGGATTGGCCCCTCTTGAAGGTGCAGGTTGCAACCCGCTTGCCGACTCGCTTGGCTTCGACAAAAAATCCGAAAAATTGCGTGCCCATGTCACAGTGGGTGTTTCTGCCTCGTCCTGTCCTCATGTGATCACTGTGGAAAGGAGTACCCCATGAAACCGAGACTGGATGCCGGAAAGGCCCACGGCCCGGTGATGCAGGCGATGCTGACGCTGGAGACCAAGCTGCGCGACAGCGGGCTGGAGAACAGGCTCTTCGAGCTGGTGAAGATCCGCGCCTCGCAGATCAATGGCTGCGCCTACTGCATCCATATGCACACCAGGGACGCCCGCGCCGCCGGCGAGACAGAGGAACGCATCTATCTGCTCGACGCCTGGCATGAGGCACCGTGCTACACCCCGCGTGAGCGGGCGGCGCTGGCCTGGACCGAGGCGCTGACCCGCATCGCCGACACCCATGCGCCGGATGCCGATTACGCGGGGATCGCCGAACACTTCTCCGAAAAGGATCAAGTGACGCTCACCGCGCTGATCGGCATGATCAACAGCTGGAACCGCCTCGCCATCGGCTTCCGTATGGTCCCGCCGGTCGCGGCCCCGAAGGCGCAGACGGCGGCATGAATGACGAGACGGCGGCGGTCGCGTTCGAGCGGCTGCGGCCGAGGCTCACGCGATTGTCCTATCGCATGCTGGGCTCGCTAGCCGAGGCGGAAGACATCGTGCAGAACGCGTATCTGCGTTGGCGCGATGTCGATCCCACGACCGTACGCGAGCCCACGGCCTATCTCGTCCGCACCGTGACGCGCCTGTGCCTCGACCAGAAGAAGTCGGCACGGGCGCGGCGCGAGACCTATATCGGCCCGTGGCTGCCCGAACCGCTGATCGAGCATCCGATGCAGGAGGCACTCGACGCGGACGCGCTGACATTGACCCTGATGCTGGCGCTCGAAAGCCTGTCGCCATTGGAGCGCGCGGCCTTCCTGCTGCACGACATCTTCGACCGGTCCTTCGATGAAGTGGCCGAGGCGCTTGGCCGCGATCCTGCGGCCTGCCGGCAATTGGCGGCGCGCGCCCGCACCCATATCCGCGCCCAGCGACCGCGCTTCAAACTGGAGCGTGACCGTGGCGCGGCATTGGCCAAGGCATTCTTCGACGCCTCCTCTACCGGCGATGTCGCAGGGCTGCAGGCGCTGCTGGCCTCCGATGCCGTGGTCTATTCCGATGGCGGCGGCAAGGCGCCGGCCACGATCAACCCGATCTTCGGGCTGGAGAAGATCGCCCGTCTCTATGCCGGCCTTGCGGTGAAGCAGGCGGTCGAGGAGACGTCCATCTTGCTGCGGCTTGTGTGGATCGACGGTCTACCAGGCTTCGTCGCCCGCGACCGCTGGGGCATCCTGTACACGACCGCGCTCGACATCGAGGATGGGCGGGTCGTGGCGATCTATACCATGCGCAACCCGGACAAGCTGGACCGGGTCGCGGCCCTATTGGATAGCGTCCCGCCGGAAGACGGGGTGGTCCCCATCCAGGGTAGCGGGACTTTGCATTAAGTTAGTCCCGGGCATTAAGTTAGTCCCGGGCATTAAACCGCCTGGCAAAACGCAAGGATTTTTGCATTTTGCCAGGGATTTTCGCGGATCACCGGAAGGCCATGGTCGGGGCGACGATGCGGCGCCGGCTCTCGAAAGGCTTGCCGTGGCGGGCGGCCTCGATGACTGCGGCCATGCGGCCGACGCTCTCCGGCAGATCGCTCTCACCATTGATATACCTGGCAATTGTCGCGCGTTTGCGGCCGAGATGATCGGCTGCGGCCGACACCGACAGGTTCATCCGCTTGAGCCAAGCGGCGAGATCTTCGGCGGTGCTGATATCGACGAGACCGGACATGGGCTTTCTCCTGGCTGATCCACGGGACCGTTTGGGCCGTTTCTATCCAGGGATGTTGCAACCGCCTTGCCAACTCGCGGACCGTGCCAGCCGGAACTCAACCGGGCTTGTTCACCCACGCCTCTAGCCGGGCCAGGATCGTTGCCGGATCGCCGGCCAGATGCAGCAGCTTGAGCCGTGCGGTCTCGCCGGAGCGGATCGCGACATCGGCCTTGCGCAAACCCAACACCTCGGCCAGCAACGCCATCAGCGCCTTGTTGGCGGCCCCCTCGACCGGAGGGGCGGCCAGGTGGATCTGCAATGCGGGACGGCCATCGGCACCGGTGACGATGCCGTCGAGCCCATTGCGGCCGGCCCGCGGCGTCAGGCGCACGGCCAATCGCACGCCGCCCTCGACGGATTGATAGGGTCTGGCTTGGGAAGGCTGCCCGCTCAACCCGCCAGCCATTCGGCCATGGCGGCGCTGACCGCCGCCGGCTGCTCCAGCGGCGCCACATGGCCAGCGCCCTCGATCAGGACGAAGCGCGCACCCGGTACGGCCGCGGCCATCTCGCGGCCGGCCTCCGGCGGCGTACGCTGATCGGCATCGCCGGTCATGACCAGGGTCGGAACCTTGATGCCCGGCAGCAGCGGACGGCTGTCGGGACGCGACAGGATGGCGTGCTGCTGGCGGATGAAGCCTTCGCGGCCGATCTTCTCGGCCATCTCCATCAGCAGCGGGCCGACCGGTGCCGCCAGCGGATCGGATGCGACCAGGTCCGGATGCAGGAGCTGCGGCAGCAGGCGCGGCGTGATGCCTTTGAAGGTGCCGCCGCGTGCCAGGCTGATCAGCCCTTGGCGCAACCGCACCTGATCGGCGGCATCCGGCCTGGCCATGGTATCGATCAGCGCCAGCTTCATCACCCGTTCCGGCGCCTGGCGCATGATCTCGAAGGCGGTGTAGCCGCCCATGGAAAAGCCGGCCAGCGCGAAGCGTTCGGGCGCCTTGGCCAGTACCGAGGCCGCGAGATCCGAGACATTGTCGGCCGCCGTCAGGTCGCCCACGGTGATGCCGGTCGGCCCCGGCGGCACCAGGGCCGAAAGCGCCGTGCGCTGATACTGCCACAGTCTCTCATCGCAGAGCAGGCCGGGCAGCAGGACCAGCGGCAAAGTCATTAAGGCTTCTCCAGCGAAAGGAACTGCGGCGACACCGTTAACATGTGCTTGTGACTTGTTGTGGAAATACATCGCCCCCGTGGCATGCATGCCTGACAACCGCCAAATCGGCCGATTGTCCTTTGACAATGGGATGATTTGGATCGATGTAGTGCGGTATCGCAAATTGTTCCCTTTAGGGACAATAGGACGAACCGGAAATCCATTGACGACATTTGACGATCTCGGTCTTTCCGAAGACCTGCTGCGCGCGGTTGCCGATACGGGCTATACAGCGCCCACCCCCATTCAGGCACAGGCCATCCCCTATGTGCTGATGGGCCGCGACGTGCTGGGCTGCGCCCAGACCGGCACCGGCAAGACCGCCTCCTTTACCCTGCCGATGATCGATATCCTGGCCGGCGGGCGGTCGAAGGCGCGCATGCCGCGCACGCTGATCCTGGAGCCGACCCGCGAACTGGCCGCCCAGGTGGCCCAGTCCTTCGAGGTCTATGGCAAGTATAACAAGCTGTCGATGGCGCTTTTGATCGGCGGCGAGAGCTTCAAGGACCAGGAAAGCAAGCTCGATCGCGGCGTCGACGTGCTGATCGCCACGCCCGGCCGCCTCATCGATTTGTTCGAGCGCGGCAAGATCCTGATGTCGGACGTCAAGATCCTGGTCATCGACGAAGCCGACCGCATGCTCGACATGGGCTTCATCCCGGATATCGAGCGTATCGTCTCGCTGCTGCCGCGCATCCGCCAGACCCTGTTCTTCTCCGCGACCATGCCGCCGGAGATTCGCCGCCTGGCCGACGCCTTCCTGTCCAACCCCAAGGAAATCTCCGTCGCGCCGCCGGCCTCGCCGGCCATAACGGTGACGCAGAACCTCTCCGTGCTGTGGGAGGAGGACAAGCGCAAGGCGCTGCGCGAGCTCCTGAACAAGGAAGACGTCAAGAACGCGATCATCTTCTGCAACCGCAAGCGCGACGTCGACATTCTGGTGAAGTCGCTGCAGCGCCACGGCTTCGACGCGCTGGGGCTGCATGGCGACATGGTCCAGGCCAAGCGCACCGAGACGCTGGAGAAGTTCCGCGCCGGCACGATCAAGCTGCTGGTGGCATCCGACGTCGCCGCCCGCGGTATCGACATCCAGGGCTTGAGCCACGTCTTCAATTTCGACGTGCCGATCCATGCCGAAGATTATGTCCACCGCATCGGCCGTACCGGCCGCGCCGGCAACCAAGGCCAGGCCTTCACCTTCGCCATGCCGGCCGAAGGCAGGGCGGTGGCGGCGATCGGCAAGCTGATCGGCAAGGACATCCCTGTGCTGACCATCGAGGGCTTCGAGCATCCCGAGCTCAGCTTCGAGGATAGCGGACGCGGGGGACGCGGCCGTGGCCGTGGGCGTGACCGTTCCGACAGCAACCGCCGGAAGCCCGCCAAGCCCGCGGTCGAAAAGGCAGCCACGGCCGAGGAAACCAAGCCCGTCCGGGAGAAGCCCGAGAAGAGCAGCCGGAACGCGAAGGTCAGCCGGCCGCGCGAGCGCGGCCCCCGTCAGGCGC
The DNA here is from genome assembly GCA_035491935.1 of Allostellaceae bacterium. Lineage (GTDB taxonomy): Bacteria > Pseudomonadota > Alphaproteobacteria > ATCC43930 > CGMCC-115725 > DATJJW01. The sequence continues at coordinate 5,943 of DATJJW010000152.1, forward strand.
CGGCGGCCGAGCCGATCCAGATGGGCATGGTCACGCCGATCGAGACCGCCCGCCGCTATCGCCGCGAGGACGAGGACGATCCGCCGGTGATCGGTTTCGGCGACCATCTGCCGGCCTTCCTCAGCCGGCCCGTCGCCGTCGGCGGCCGGCGCTAAACGGCCGCAGCGAACGTCCCCATGCCGCCTGCGGTATCTCGCACGCGCAGCGGCATGCTTAAGAAGATTTTAATGGTGGTGGAGCCTATGCTGGTACGGCGTGGGCGGTTCCGCGCCATGGCGCGTCCTGCCGTCCAACCGGCGGCCATGACAGCGTGTTAGGCCGGCGATGGCGAAGTCGAACTCTATCATCATCAAACGGGTCAAGAAGGGCGTCCATGGCCATCATGGCGGCGCCTGGAAGGTGGCATACGCCGACTTCGTGACCGCGATGATGGCGTTCTTCCTGCTGCTCTGGTTG
>DATJJW010000153.1:0-10055 GCA_035491935.1 Allostellaceae bacterium
GCCGCTGTCGGAGGAATTGTCGCCCGGACGCCGCAGGTCCTGGTACAGCAGGTCCTGGAACTCCGCGCGCTGGCGCTTGAAGCCGGTCGTGTTGAGGTTGGCGATATTGTTCGAGATCACCTCGACATTCAGCTGCTGGGCTTGCATGCCTGACGAGGCTATGTCCATCGCGCGCATGTCAGAAGGTCTCCTGGGTGATCGTCTTGCTATCGGTCATGGGGGCGGTCATGGAATTCGCGGTCGACATCAGGCGGCCTGGCTCAGCTTGTCGATGGCGTTGCGGATGCGGGTGTCCTCGCCCTGGACCATGTCCTGGGCGCTGGTGAAGGATTGCTGCAGGCTCATGAGGCGGGTCAGCTCGACGATCGACTTGACGTTCGAGCCTTCGACCATGCCTTGGCGGATGGTCGAGGTCGCGTCCGCGGCCGGCTTTTCGTCGGTGACGTACAGGCCGTTGGCGCCGGAGACGAGCTTGGTCGGCTGGGAGAACTTGACCACGGCGATGCGGCCCAGCGTGTTGCCCTGCGTATCCGTGACCGTGCCGTCATTGGCGACCGAGACGGTGCCGGCGTTGCCGGGGATCACGATCGGCTTGCCCAGCGTCGAATTCACCTGGTAGCCCTGGGCAGTCTGGATCGAACCGTCCTTGCCGATCTGGAAGCGGCCGTTGCGGGTGAAGCGGTCGCCGTTGGGTGTCGACACGGTGAAGTAGCCGCTGCCCTGGATGGCGAAATCCAGCGGGTTGTCGGTCTTGGTCAGGTCGCCCTGGCTCTGGTCGCGGTAGGTGCCCGCGTCCTGGACGTAAGTGACCGTCTGGCCCGAGGGGCCCTGCGTCAGGAACTGCTTGAAGAGCGGCTGTTGTTCCTTGTACCCCGTGGTCGAGGCGTTCGCCAGGTTGTTGGCGATGATATCCATCGTCCGGTTCAGGACCGTCTGCTGGGATATCGAAACGTAGGATGTGGACTGCATCTGCCGTCTTCCGCTCTGAAACGCTGTTGGGTGCCCTTGGCTACCCGGTCGCCTTTCTCCTGGCATGTCCCGTGCCAAGTTCTAATCTTGTTGTTTTCCAATGGTTTGGCTTTGTGCTGTGATGTGGAGATCCGGCAGGGCGGTGGGGTTTGCCGGGCTGTGCCGGGATGGGGCGGCAGTTTTTGCCACCTGATGCCGCCAAGGCCCTGCGCGCATCTGTCTGGGTGGGGGCCGCGCAGGGCGTTTGACGGCGCGAGGGCGGCCGTAGAGAATGCGCGCCGATCCTGCCTCTATGGTTGAAGGCGGGCGTCGGGCGGAGAGGCAATGCGCCGGCTTAAGTGGATATTGATCATTGTCTTGCTGCTGGCCGTCCTTGGCGGAGGGGGCGCGGCGTTCTTCATGCGCGACAAGCTGGTCACCGTCGCGATGCAACTTCTTGGCAAGGAGCCTCAGCGGCCCGCGCCGCCCCCGCCGCCGCCCGACCCCAACGCGCCGCCGGAGCTGGGAACGTATTACAGCCTGCCGAGCATCTTCGCGACGGTGAGCGGCCCCGGCCACATCCCGCACATCGTTCACATGCAAGTCGGCATCTACATGCATGAGCCGACGGACATCCTCTGGGTCCAGGCCTATCTGCCGCGCATCATGGATGCCTTCCAAAGCTACCTGCATGACGATGTCATCATCGACAAAACGCATCCGATCCGCCTGGATGTGCTGCGCGAGGTCATGTTGAAGCGGATCAACGAGCGCATCGCGCCGGCCAGCATCACCAAGATCGTCGTGAATTCCGTGGTCGTCGGCTGATGGCGGAGGCCGCTGTCGCCGTGGCCCCGGGGACCGGACTCGAATCGCCGGGGATTTTGCTAAACGAGTTCTTAACAGACCTGGCGGTAATCCTGGGCCATAGGGCCGTAGGCCCATGGAGCAAGGCGTTGTCCGTGCCCCTCGTCGTGGAAAGAGCATATGACTGACCAGGTATCCGAGGAAGTTGTCGTCGCACCGCCCAAGAAGCGCGGCAAAAAATTTCTTCTGATCGGCTTGCTGGCATTGCTGTTGCTCGTCGGCATCGGCGCCGGTCTTTATTTCAGCGGCATGCTCCAGGCGTTGCTCGGCAAGAAGCAGGCCGAGCAGAGTCAAACCCAGATCGCCGCCCCGCCCAAGGCGGTGGCGTTCTTCGATCTGCCGAGCATGCTGGTCAACCTGAATACCGCCAGCCGGCATCCGAACTATCTCAAGCTGACGATCAGCCTGCAGATCGAGGACCCGGCGGATGCGCCGAAGCTGCAGGCGCTGCTGCCGCGACTGACCGATACCTGCCAGTCCTTCCTGCGCGAGCTGCGCCTGGACGATCTCAAAGGCTCGGCCGGCCTCTACCGCCTGCGCGAGGAATTGCAGATGCGCATCAGCGATGCCGCGGCACCCATCAAGATCGACGACGTGTTGTTCAAGGAATTGTTGGTACAATAGCGTAGGATGGCAACCGGAGATCGGTCATCGCATATCGGGGCCGGTGGAGAGGGGCATGGCGGATAGCGACGAAGAGGATCGGCTGGCGGCGGAATGGGCCGCCATGGCCGAGGCGGGTGAGGGGCAGGAAGACGACATGGCCGCGGCCATGGAGCCCCAGGCCACTCGCGTCCTCAACCAGAACGAAATCGACAGCCTGCTGGGCTTCTCCGAGAGCACATCGCGCGACCGCGACGTCTCCGGCATCCGCGCGATCATCGATTCCGCGCTCGTCTCCTATGAACGTCTGCCGATGCTGGAGGTCGTGTTCGACCGTCTGGTCCGCATGATGTCGACGAGCCTGCGCAACTTCACCTCCGACAACGTCGAGGTCTCGCTCGACAGCATCACCTCGACCCGTTTCGGCGACTATCTCAACTCGATCCCGCTGCCGGCCATGCTGAGCGTGTTCAAGGCGGAGGAGTGGGACAATTACGGGCTGCTGACCGTCGATTCCGCACTGATCTACTCGATCGTCGACGTGCTGCTGGGTGGCCGGCGCGGCACGGCGGCGATGCGTATCGAGGGCCGGCCTTACACCACCATCGAACGCAATCTGGTCGAACGCCTGGTCTCGGTCGTGCTTTCCGACATGTCGGCGGCCTTCGATCCCCTGAGCCCGGTCGATTTCCGCTTCGAGCGCCTGGAGATCAACCCGCGTTTCGCCACCATTGCGCGGCCGGCCAACGCCGCCATCGTGGCGCGGCTGCGCATCGACATGGAGGATCGCGGCGGAAGGCTGGAGATCCTGTTCCCGAACGCGACGCTGGAGCCGGTGCGCGAGCTCTTGCTGCAGATGTTCATGGGCGAGAAGTTCGGCCGCGACTCGATTTGGGAATCCCATCTCGCCGGCGAGCTATGGCACACCAACATCCAGATCCGCGCCGTGCTCGACAAATTCGACCTGTCGCTCGACGACGTGCTGAACTGGAGGGTCGGCACCCGCCTGCCGCTCAATGCCACGCCGGATTCCCGCATCGAGCTGACTTGTGGCGACATGCCGATGTTCGCCGGCCGCATGGGCCGCTCCGGCGGCCATATCGCCGTGCGTATCGACGAGAAGATCGAGAAGGGCCGCAATTGATGATGGCCGAACTGCCCTCACTGCTCATGGATGGCGTGGTGGCGCTGCTGCTGATCGCGACGATCGCCTATGCGATCCGTCTCAATGGCAGACTCTCGGCGCTGCGCAGCGACAGCGGGCGGCTGGAACAGTTGATCTCCGGCCTGCAGGTGGCCTCGGCCCGTGCCGAGGAGGCGGTGGGTGCCTTGAAATCGGCGGCCGAGAATGCCGGCAGCCATCTCCAGGTGGTCGTCGACCAGGCCGAGGCGCTCAGAGGCGACATCCAGTTCCTGCTCGATCGCGCCAATGCGACGGCCGACCGGCTGGAGGCGACGCAGAAGGGACCGCGCGAGGGCAAGCCGGCAACGCGCGCCGGCGCCGAGGCCGCCCCGCCGCAGGCCGGCGGCGGCATGAATAGCGCCGGTCCGAGCATCACCATCACGGGCAATGCCAGCTTGACGGGCATGAGCGGAACGGCCGCCATAATGGCGGCCCGTGCCGGTCATCCGCGTGCTGCCCAGGGGCGCGCCAGCGCCGACGCCGCCGACAAGTCCAGTCAGAGCCGCCTGGCCCAGTTGCTGAAGCAGGCATCGAGTTCAGCGCGCGAGGAGGCCGAGCGGGAGGCCGTGGCCCGCGAACAGGCGGCCAGAGAGCATCATCTAGGCCGGGAACATTTGGCCCGCGAACATGTGGGCCGCGACCATGCGGGCCGGGACCATGCGGGCCGGGACCATGCGGGTCGGGACCAGGCGCCCGGTGCGGCATCGGTCCGGGCGCCGCAATCGCGCGCCGAACGCGAATTGTTGAAGGCCTTGCAGGCCCGGAAGTGACGTCATGGCCCGCGTGAAAAAGACCAAGAACGGCGGTGGCCGGAAGCCGCGCCTCCTCCCGGTGGTGATCATTGCCGCAGGCATGCTGCTGACGGTCAAGGTGGACGCGCTGTGGCAGGATCGCGGTCACATCGCCGAGATCGCCTTGGCACAGACGGCGACGCCGGCCCCACAAAACGGTCAAGGGCAAAATGGCCAGGCACCGAAGGCGTCCGCCGGTCAGTCGCCATTGACGGCCGCGAATTTCCAGAAGACGCCGGGTGGCCCGGATGAGGTGCCGCAGGCCGCGCCCAACCCGCCGGCGGTGACCGCCATACCCAATCCAGCCCCGAATGCCTCTACGGCCAATGCCGGGGCAGCGAATACCGCCGTGGCCATGAACGCGCCGCCGCCGCCAACCACGGCACCGACCAGCCTGAACCCGACCGCAATGACGCCGCCTGACCTCACGTCGGATGCGAATTGCACAACGCAGAACCAGGTGATCAGCGATCTCGCCAAGCGGCGTACCCAGCTCGACCAGCGGTCGGATGAGCTGGACCGGCGCGGCCTGCTGCTCAAGGCGGTCGAACAGCGCATCGACGGCAAGATCAAGGGGCTGCAGGATCTTCAGACCCAGATCAAGTCGTTGCTGGGCCAGGTCGATCAGCAGCAGCAGGAGCGGCTGGCCAGCCTGGTGCACATCTATGAGAGCATGAAGCCGGTCGATGCCGCCGGCATCCTGCAGCAGATGGACATGCCGGTGCTGCTGCAGATCATGAGCCGCATGCGCGACCTGAAGGCCGGGCCGATACTGGCGGCGATGGATCCGAACAAGGCACGCGCAGTGACGTTGGCGTTGGCCGAGAAACAGCAGGTGCCCGCGGACGCAAAAAATCTCCTCCAGAGCAATTAAGCCGCCTCATCCATAAAGGATAGGCTAACGATTATCGTAGATGATCCGAGGCTCAATTTTCTCCTACGGTTTGCCGACCCGCAGGTATTCGTATTCATTGGGAGTAAGAAATGGCCGTTGACAAGAGCATGAACGTCCTCATCGTCGACGATTACAAGACGATGCTGCGTATCATCCGCAACCTGCTGAACCAGCTGGGCTTCGACAACGTCGAAGAGGCGACCGACGGTGCCATGGCGCTGGCCAAGCTGCGCCAGGGCACCTATGGGCTGATCATCTCCGACTGGAACATGGAGCCGATGACCGGCCTGCAGCTGCTCAAGGAAGTGCGCGCCGACGTCAAGCTCAAGCACATCCCCTTCGTCATGGTCACGGCCGAGAGCAAGACCGATAACGTCGTGGCGGCCAAGGCGGCCGGCGTTACCAACTACATCGTCAAGCCGTTCAACGCGGACACGCTGAAGCAGAAGCTGACCGCCGTTTTCGGCGAATTCTAAGGCTTCCTGCCGATGCCTTCCGTCAAGACCTCTCTTGTCGACGATCTGACACGCCAGATCGATGCCGCGCGTCAGGCCCAGCCGGGCCTGAGCCGGGAGGAGGTGGCCGAGATTGTCGAGGAGGTGGTCAAAAGCCTCGGCGGCGCCTTCTCGCTGGCCGAGATCAACCTCTACCGCGAGATCGACACGCTGGCCAAGGTGATCCAGGCCGCCAAGCGCGAGATCGTCGCGGTCCGGCCCGACGAGATTTCGGACCGGCACATTCCCGAGGCGGCGATCGAGCTCGACGCCGTGGTGGAGGCGACAGCCAAGGCCACGGGCGAGATCCTCGACTATGCCGAGGCTTTGGAGAAGCTGGGTGCGACCTTGCCGGCCAAGGCGCGTACCCAGATCACCGAGACCGTCACCGGCATCTTCGAGGCCTGCAACTTCCAGGACATCACCGGCCAGCGCATCACCAAGGTGGTGAAGACGCTGAACTACATCGAAACCAAGATCGGCAGCCTGCTGAAGGCTTTCGGCGAGGAGCTGGGCGATTTGCCGCCCTTGCCCGAGGAGGAGGAGGAAGCGCCCGTCGGCGATGCGGCCTTGCTCAACGGGCCGCAGCTGCCGCAGAATGCCAATAGTCAGAGCGAAATCGACGCCATATTGGCGGGCTTGTTCTGAACGGCTAGGGGCGGGTTCATGGCTTGGTCCGCTTTCCCGGACGCTTCCCGGCGCCATGCCACCCGTTGTCTGCATTAAGGTTCCCCGTGTGATCGGCGACATCCCAGAAGCAGGTCCCGCCGCCGAGCCGCCGACCGGCGGCCCCGAAACCGGGCCGTCCCCTAGCGATGGCGAAGCCGGGCGGGAAGCGCCACGCTGGGAAACCCATGCCCGGGGGTTGATCCGCGAGGGCGGGCATGGCGGCTATGGTGCCGCGGCGCTCACGGCCGATGTATCGCCGGCCGGCGGCACGGCGATCGCGACATATGTCAGCCTGTTCCTGATCCTGTTCGTCTTCTTCATCGTGTTGTTCTCCTCGGCCCGCGTCGAGCGCGACCGGGTGCATGCGGTGCTGGCCAGCCTGGATGGCGCCTTTGGCCATCTGCCATCGGATCTGGGCATCCTGCCGCATGCCGATGCGCCAATGCGGTCGGACGAGGGCTTCGCACGCGAGCTCGGCCAGATGCTGGGCCAGTTCGGTGCGCTGGGCGTCAGTGCCGTGCCCAACGCCGAAGGCGTGCTGACCGTCGACGTGCCGATGGACCGGCTGTTTGCCCCAGGCTCGACCGAGATCGTGCCGGCGGCGACGCCTCTGCTCGACCGGCTGGCCGTGATCCTGCAGCAATCCCATGGGGCTGGCGGCGACCGCGGGCAGCGCTACCGGCTGACCTGGCAGGTGGCGACGCCGCCCGTCGAGCCGCCGGCGAAGGCGCCAGGGACGAAGCCTGCCGGCGGAAAGGCATCCGATAACAAGGCCGCCGATGCCGGTGTACTGAACGAGACTGGTGCCGCCTCGACGCTGGAATTGGCTCGGGGTGCCGCTTTCGCCGCGGCGCTGTTCGCCCGGGGCTGCCCCGGCGATGGCGTTGCGATTACGCGCGAAGTCGCTCCCACAGCTGCCGCGGCCGGATTGCGCTGGGTCTTTGCCGATCTCGGTGCCGAGGTCGCATCCGGTCGGCATGCAAGCCTGGGGGGCCAGGATTCTGTGGGACCGGAATCCGGGAGGCAGGCGCCATGATCCGGTCCTCCGGCGATTCGCAACGGCCGAAGCTCGGACTTATCGACGGCACACCCGCTTCCGGCGGGCAACCGGGCTTATTCGGGCTCTATGGCCGGCCTGTTTCAGCCGGCTGGATGGTGACGTTTGCGGATTTGCTGGCGTTGCTCGTGTCTTTTTTCGTACTGCTGTTCGCGACGACGACGGTCGACCCGGAAACCTGGAGCCGCGTGGTGCAGTCGATGCGGCCCTACGTTGGGGGGACGGTGCTGCATCCGCAGGGCAGGCCACCGGCAGAAACCGCCGCGCCGTCGCCTGGGCGTGATCTCAACTATCCCGAGGTTCTGTTGCGGCAATTGCAGGATACGCATCCGGGCCTGGTCAATATGGGCATCGATCGGCGCGAGCACGCGCTGGTGCTGCATGACCTGGGCAATTCTGCTGCCAAGGAGCCCAGCAATGCGCCGTAGCCTTGGGTTTATCATGCTGGCGCCCGTCATGCTGGCGGGGGGGCTGACTTCCTGGGCGGTGCCCGGCTTGGCGCAGCAGCCGCCGGCACGCATCGCGCTCGATGACCGCGCCGGTGTCCATGGAAGTTATGCCCGGATCGTCTTCGCCAGCCGCCACGGCGGCGCCGGCATCCCGATCACCACGGCCATTACCGGCAATATTCTTACCATCCGCTTCAGCCAGCCGGTGCAATTGGCGTTGGGGCCGCTCGAACGCGGCACGCGCGGCTATGCCACCGGCTTCCAGCTCTCGTCCGACGGGCTGGAGCTGAGCGCGCGGCTGCTGCGCCCGCTCGATGTGCATACGGCCAATTTCGATCCCTCGACCTGGGGCATCGACCTGGTGCGCAAGCCGCCGGAGACGCCGGCGAAACCGGAACCAAAGCTTGCGGCCAACACCCAGCCGGCGGCGCCCCAGCAGTCAAAGCCGGTTTCGGTGCCTGCTACCCAACAGGCCACCACTCAACGGGCCGCCGCCCAACAGGCTCCCAAGATGGCTGAGCCGGCCAAGCCCGGTACTCCGTTCCAGCCCACGCCGCCCCAGCCCACTCCGCCCCAGCCCGCGCCGTTCAAGCTCTCCGGGCCGCCGGTTCCGCTGGGGCTGCATGTCAGGACCGCCGGCGGCGTCGACCGGATCAGCTTCAACCTGCCCCGGCGGATTCAGATACAGGCACGCGAGATGAACAATCGCGCTGTCGTGGAGTTCAGCGAGCCCATCAAGTTCAATGTCGGCCGGGTCAATGCCGAGATGCCGGCGGAGCTGCGCACCTTCGCCCTGGCCGATGATGGCGGTAATTTCAGCTTTGCGCTGCCCAGCGATCACCATCTGCAGCTGCAGCGCGAGGGCGGACGCATGACCATCGTCATCGGTCCCGGCGCACCCGGGCCGAACGTGATCGTGGCATCCCCGCCGCCGCCCGCACCACCTCCGCCTACGCCGCCACCTCCGTCGCCACCACCGTCGGAAGCGCAGGCCGCACAGCCGGCGATCCCCGCTTCCCCGCCGCCGGTAGCGCCATCATCCACGCCTCAGCCGGCCGCGCCGGTTCCGGCGTCCGCTCCGTCCTCTCCGCCACCGGTGGAATCGGCGATGCCGACCAAGGCGCCCGCGCCATTGGTGCCGCCGATCGCCGGGCTGGAGGCCGTGACGCCGCTGACCGGCGTTGTCGGCAATGCCTCGGGCCTGCAGATGTTCTGGGGTCAGACCGATGACGGCCTGACCCTGCGTTTCGACTGGCACCAGCCGGTGTCGGCCGCCGTGTTCCGGCGTGGTTCCGCGATTTGGATCGCCTTCGACAAGAAGGCCGATCTCGATCTCAGCCGGTTCTCGGCGCAGAACCTGCCGATCGTCACCGGCATCCGCCGGATTGCGACCGACAATGGGATGGCCCTCAGGCTGTCGGTGTGGAACGGCTTCAACGCCTCGGTGCGGCGTGCCGGCGATTCCTGGCTGATCGATCTCAAGAACGAGCCGCCGCGCGTCCAGGTGCCGATCCTGCCGCAGATCGGTTCCGTCGGCAAAGGTGCGGGGCTGATCTTCCCGGTGCTCTCGCCCTCGGGGCCGATCCGCCTGACCGATCCCGACCTGGGCGACACGTTGGTCGCGGTGCCGCTGCCGCAGCTGGGCCAGGGTGTCCAGGACGCGATCAACGTGCCCGACATCGATACGCTGGTCAGTGTGCAGGGGTTGGCGTTCCGGCCGATCAGCGACCGACTGGTCGTCCAGTCGGACCCGTCCGACGTCACGATTTCCGCCGCTGATGGGCTGTTCGTCTCGCCCAGCGCCGATCGCCAGGCGACTACGCCGGAGAATGGCCGTTCGGAGCTGTTCCACTTCGTCGACTGGATGGGCCCTTCGGCCCGGCCCGAGATCCAGGAACGGCAGATGCTGATGCAGCGGATCGTGCAGGCGACTTCGGAACCGGACCGTAATGCCGCGCGACTCGATCTGGTCAAGTTCTACGACGCTCATGCGCTGGGTGCCGAGGCGCTGGGCGTGCTGGCCGCCATCCAGCGTTCGGCGCCGGACGCGATGGAGGAACCGCTGCTGCGCGGCTTGCGCGGCGTGGCGGAGGAGCTGC
>DATJJW010000154.1:0-12676 GCA_035491935.1 Allostellaceae bacterium
GATTTTCGTGACGTGGTGCGAAGGCTTGGAGGAATGATGGCTCCCACAATCACCGGTATATCCTCGATGGCGACGCGCCAGGTCCTGAACGAGCTCGCCGATCGGTGCGCCAATCACACGATCGCCATCGAGGCGACGGGCGGCGTCGATGCGGCCAAGCGCGTCAAGGCCGGGGAAGCCTTCGATCTCGTCATCCTGGCCGACAATGTGATCCGGGAGCTGGAGGGCGAGGGGCATGTCCTCGCCGGCAGCCGCGTGGCCTTCGTCCGCTCATCCATGGCCGTGGCCATTCGGGAGGGCGCGCCGCGGCCGGATATCGGCGATGGGGCGGCGCTTCAGGCCGCGTTGATGGGCGCGCGCTCCGTCGGCTATTCGACCGGCCCGAGCGGCCTGCATCTCCTGGCCGTCCTGAAATCCTGGGGCCTCGATGCCGCCGCCGACCCCAAACGCTTCGTCCAGGCAAAGCCCGGCATTTCGGTGGCCAGCCTCGTCGCCAGCGGCGAAGCGGAAATCGGCATCCAGCAGATGAGCGAACTGCTCGGCGAGCCCGGCATCGACATCCTCGGCTTTGTGCCGCCGCCCGTCCAGTCCGTAACCACTTTCTCGATCGGCATCGGCGCCCGCTCACCTCATGTCGAGGAGGCCCGGGCCGTCATCGCCTACCTGAACGCTGCGGAAGCCGTCGAGACGAAGCGCCACGCCGGGATGGAGCCGGCGTAGGCGGCGGCAGGGTACCAGTTGCCTTCGCCGAATCCGTCGGGAAGCGGGTACGATCGAGATTTGCGTTCGTCACGGCGACGGCATTATCGAGCCTCCGAAGAAGCGCATGATCACCCCGGTTTTTCTCGGTCCCGCACCTGTCCGCAAAAGGGAGGCCGTCGGTTGGAGAAAGTTGGCATTTGGGGTTGTTTCGAGGGACTATGGGGCGATGAAACACGTCGATTTCCTTGTGAAGCACGTCGCCCAGCCGGTCGCTAATTTTGTCCATGACCGCTTCGGCCTGACCTGCTACCGGCTTGCGGTGCAGTTCATGCTGGCAAGCACCGCGGTTGACATCAGCGGCCGCTTGGTTTCTGGCGATCACACCATGGCGGCCAATGTGGTCAACGCGCTGGCTGATGGATGGTGCGCTTGGTGGATGTCGCGGATTGCATTGAAGGCGGAACGCAGCCCGACGACCAAGCCGGCGGAGATCATGACCTTCCGGTCCTGGTTCGTGTTCTGCGAGGCCGTGACGCTAGCTGATGCCGTAGCCGCGTTCCTGCCACCCAGGCATTGGACGGATTGGACGAACGCGATTGCCGATGTCATCTTCGCCTTTGGGCTTCTGATGGCGATGTGCGATGTGCGGCCGCCCCGTCGGCAGGAGCAACGCGTGCCGGCCCATGCGGCAGGTGCTGGAGCGCGTATATAATACGTTCAGATACGCATTGCAGGCCCAACTGCATGACCTAGATAATGCCGTTAGCCAGGCAATGCGAAAGGGCCACGACCATGACGGACTGGAATAGTCATCTGGTTCACGAGCGGATCACCGAGGTGCTCCAACGACCGGCTGGTCGGGCAGCTCTCGATATGGCGATCCAGACAGTTCATTCGGGCTTGGCCGCGGCAACTCAGTCGGAACGATCGTCCGAAATCGGGGCCATTCACTATGTCGTGCCGCGCGAGATCGATCAAAATCTGGTGGGAATAGCGGAAAGTATTGCCCGCCAGATGATCGCGCTGATCGGTCCCGAGGTCGAGCAGATGATCCGCGATGACGAGCGATCGAAGATGAACATGAAAGCGGGGATGTAGCCTCATTTGCCTCCCGAGGGTCGAGTGAGACGCTCGGGCGCACTACGTTGACGTCGTAGGGGTCACAAGTTCAGCGGTAGAGCACTCCCTTGGGAAGGGAGAGGTCGACAGTTCAATCCTGTCCGGCAGCGCTCTTCAAGCACTGCGGGAGATCCGGCGATAAGCCAGAACCGCAGTCACGCCATCATCGCCCAGCGTCACGAAATGCACGACAGATCCCAGCCGACGCTAATGTTGGGGCTCACGGCTTGATTATGGTACTCTGCCCGGCATTATCGCGGCCGCATGTTGTGCACCGGACCACGTCAAAGTTTTTATATTGACCCTGCGCTCGGCCGATCCTCAGCATCGGGGTCGGAGGAAACTGGCACCTACAAAGCGTATAGCCGAGCAGCTGAGCGATCTGCGCTTCCGCTATCTTCGTCGCGCGGTCCGCATCCTGTAGCGCGGTTTCGATTGCCTTCTCGTCCGCGGGCTCTGTCTTTCCAGATTGCCTAGCGTCGCGCACCAACCCAATGACGCTTCGAACGCTGTCGAAGATCGTCTTCAAGGCTGCAGCGCCTTCCTGTACTTGCTGGATATCAACGCTCATGTTCGCGCTCCCTGCTTGCTCGGAAGCTGCCTTTAAGGGCGCGATCTGTCCACTGCAATCCATGCGTTTCCAGCATGGTTCATGCGGATATATTGGGCAGATGTCAGACAAACGGCACCCGAAGGTGCCGCTAAGTCATTGATTTAATTGGCGTCCCCTAGGGGATTCGAACCCCTGTTACCGCCGTGAGAGGGCGGTGTCCTGGGCCTCTAGACGAAGGGGACAGAGGCGATTGCGGATGGCCGGGTCTACCGTTTCAGGCTGGGCCGGCATCGGCGAGGGGCGTTGTTTAGCCGATGCGCCCGGCCGGTGCAAGTCTTCGTTATGCCGGGGCGCCATCGTTTGTGGAATGGCTGCCCCGCTTGGCTCCGCGTTAGTCGCGGAAGTTCACATATTGCAGCGGCTGCTCGATCTTCATCGCCTTGATGAAGGCGATCGCCTCCTGCAGGTCGTCGCGCTTCTTGCCGCTGACGCGCAGCTCGTCGCCCTGGATCGCGACCTGGACCTTGAGCTTGCTGTCCTTCAGCTCCTTGATGATCTTCTTCGAGATCTCGCGGTCGATGCCCTGCTTGATCACGATCTCCTGGCGCACGCTGTCGCCGGAGGCCTTCTCGGGCTCCTTGAAGTCGAGCGCGTTGGCGTCGATCTTGCGCCGGGTCAGGTGCACCTTCAGCAACTCGTGCATCTGGTTCAGCTTCAGCTTGTCGTCGGCATGGACGGTCAGCGCCGACTCCTTGCGCTCGATCTTGCAATGCGAGCCCTTGAAATCGAAGCGCGTGTCGATCTCGCGCACGATATTGCCGAGCGCGTTGTCGACCTCGGCCAGTTCGGTTTTCGAGACGATGTCGAAGGTCGGCATCAATTCCTCGCTTGAATTGTTTCGCGTGGAATCTAAAGACACGCCCCGCCGATGTCGAGAGGACAAGGGCGGGGCGTGTGATCTATCGGCCCTGAACGGCCCTTTTAGGCCGGGCGGCGCTCGCGATGCGGCGTCCACTGGCGCGGGCCGCGCTGCTCGCCATTGGCGGCCTCGGCCGGGCGGTTGCCCTGCCAGGGGCGGCGGCCCTGCGGCCGGCCGTTCTTGTTCCAGCCACCCTTGGATGGGCCACGGGGACCACGGGCGGACAAGTTGGTCCGCGGCTCCAAACCTTCCACCACCGCATGGGTGAGCGGGCTGCCGGTATAGCGCTCGATCCGCTCGATCACGCCGCGCTCGGCCGCCGCCACGAAGGAGATGGCGATGCCCGAGGCACCGGCGCGGCCGGTGCGGCCGATACGGTGCACGTAATCCTCGGCCTGGCGTGGCAGGTCGAAGTTGATGACGTGGGTGATGTCCGGCACGTCGATGCCGCGTGCCGCGACATCGGTCGCGACCAGCAGCTTGATCTCGCCCGAGCGCAGCCGGCGGATCGTCGCCATGCGCGCGGCCTGGTGCAGGTCGCCATGCAGCGCGCCGGCCTTGTGGCCTTGCGCCGACAGATCCTGCGCCAGCTGATCGGCATCGCGCTTGGTCGCGGCGAAGATGATCGCCTTGCCGACCTCGGGGCTGGCCGCCCAGTGGGCCAGCAATTTGCGCTTGTGCGTGAGGTCGTCGGTGACGTGCAGGCGCTGGTCGATGCGGTCGACGGTCAAGGTCGCGGCCTCGATGGCGACGCGGGCCGGGTCCTTCAGCATACGCTGGGCAAGGCCGGCCATCCGCTTGTCCATGGTCGCGGTGAACAGCAGCGTCTGGCGGGTGGCGGGCGCGGCGGAGACGATGCGGTCGACGGCCTCGGTGAAGCCCATGTCGAGCATGCGGTCGGCCTCGTCCAGCACCAGCATCTCGAGATCGGCGAGGCTGACGCGGTCGCGGTCCAGATGGTCGATGAGGCGGCCCGGGGTCGCGACCATTAGGTCGATCGGCCGCGACAGCATCTGCAGCTGGGTGCGATAGGGCATGCCGCCCAGGATCGGCACGGTCGAGACGCGCATCAACTGGCCGAGCTTGCGCGCGGTGTCGATGATCTGCTGGGCGAGTTCGCGGGTCGGTGCCAGGACCAGGACGCGGGGGCCGCGCAGACGGGTGGGGGTGCGGTTGGAAATGCGCTGCAAGGCCGGCAGCATGAAGGCGGCGGTCTTGCCGGTGCCGGTCTGCGCCGAACCGATCAGGTCACGGCCGGAGAGCACGATGGGCAGCGCTTCGGCCTGGATCGGCGTCGGCTGCGTGAAGCCCTGAAGACGCAGGGCGCGGAGAATATCTTGATTGAGATCGAAATCGGCGAAAGAAGGCGCCGGCTGTTCGCCGGTGGGGGACAACTCCAAGGACAAGTATCACTCCAGACAGATACCGAAGCGCCGAGGCGGCCCGTCGCCCAGCGTTTTCGTAGACTTCCGATATTGCTTACCGAGGGACTGAGCCCAAGGCAGCAGGCATCTCGCGCAAAGTGGCGGTGCTCTAGGCTGCCGGCGGGAGAGGCCCCTTATATGCGGGCTTGGGCCGAGCATTGCCATCGAATTCGCGCATGTTGCAGCGCAACGCTGCCACGCGCCAGCGGCGCATGTCCGGTCATGAAACCGTCCCGATTCCGGTGTTTGCTATTACTTTCCAGGGCAGCCAGGGCGGCGTGCGCCGCACTCGGCGAAAGCGCGCCGCCATGCTATGTCTTCTGCCCATGAACGCAACCAACCATCGGGCGGCCTTCATTCTGGCCGCCGGGCTGATCGGCGCCGTGGCGGTCTCGGTGGCGGCTTCGGCCGCGCATGGCCCCGGCTATGACGAAGCCGGCCGGCAACTGGTCGACCTGGCGACCCGCTATATGCTGCTGCACGCGGCAGCATTGCTGGGCGTCGCCGGCCTGCTGTCACGGGAGGAGGCGGGGTGGCGCCCGGCCGTCACGGCGGGGTTGCTGTTCATCCTCGGCTGCATCCTGTTCGGCGGCGGCATGATCCTCTGGGCCCGGACCCATATCGCGCTCTTCGATGTCGCCATCCCGATCGGTGGCACCAGCTTCATCCTGGGCTGGCTGGCGCTGGCGCTGTCGGGCTTCATAAGTTGGCGTGAGGCGGGGCGGCGCCAGGCGGGCAAGTCATGACCGACGCGGCACCGGCCATCGATACTCAGGCGTCCCGCACGCGGCTGGGGCTGATGCTGGGGCTGGGTTCGGCTATCGTCTGGGGCCTGCTGCCCGGGTATTTCGAATGGTTGCGCGAGGTGCCGCCGGAGGAGGTGGTGGCCCATCGCATCGCCTGGTCGATGGCGATCCTGGTCGTGCTGGTGCCGGCTATGGGCCAGCTGGGCGCGCTGCGCCGTGTCTTCTCGTCGCCCATGGCGCTGGGCACGCTGACGCTTACCGCCGCGCTGATCGCACTCAATTGGATCGTCTACATCTCCAGCGTCCAGACCGGCCACATCGTCGAGGCCGGTCTCGGCTATTACATCCTGCCGCTCATGAACGTGCTGTTCGGCCGGCTGATCCTGGGCGAGCGGCTGACCCGCTGGCAGGTCGCGGCCTGCTGGCTGGCCGCGCTCTCGGTCGCCTGGTTCGGCTGGGCGGTGGGATCCGGCGTCGGCCGTGCGCTGATCCTGGCCGTGACCTTCGGTCTCTACGGGCTCTTGCGCAAGGTGGTGAAGGCCGATGCCATCGTCGGCCTCACCGTCGAATGCATCGTGCTCTCGCCCTTTGCCGTGGCCTATCTGGTCTATCTCGGTCATGTCGGCAGCCTGCATCTCCATGCCGCCACGCCCGGCATCACCATACTGCTGATCGGTACCGGCGCCGTCACCGCTTTGCCGCTGCTGGCCTATTCGGCGGCCGCCCGCATGATGAAGCTCTCCACGCTGGGCGTGCTCATGTACATCTATCCGACGATCCAGGTGCTGATCGGCGTCTGGGCCTATGGCGAGCCCTTCGACTCCCGCCGGCTGCTGGCCTTCATCGGCATCTGGACCGCGCTGGCGATCTACACCGCGGGTTCGCGCCGTCCCGCCTGAGCATTCTTCCTTTGGCTGGTTCGTGCCCCAAGGCGGCAGGGCGGCGCCGTCCTTGCCGTGGATGGCGAAGCGTTCGACCATCGCGGCGCTGGCGGCATTCAGGCCATGGATGGCGACCACCTTGCCGTTGCGGCGCCCCTTGAGGACGACCTTGTCGAGCGCGCCAACGGCCGAGATGTCCCGGAAATGGGCCTGGGAAACATCGATGACGATCTCCGTGGCCGCGTCGGCCATATCGACCGCCTTGGCCAAGGTGCCGGCCGAGGCGAAGAAGACTTGCCCTTCGACGGGATAGGTTCTGGTGCGGCCATCCAGGCGCGGATGTGACGCGGGCGAGACGCGAAACCTTGCCCGCGAAGAATGCGCCGGCTCGGCCGTCACCATGGGTGCCGGTGGTGGCTCGCCGTTTTTGATGAGTTTCTGGGCGCTTCCTGCCCATTTCGCGGACATCCTGCCCAAGGAGTGAGCGAGAAAATTTCTCTGCGCTTTCGTGTTTTGTCCCGCTTGACTCATCTCATATGACAGTGAAATATCAGATTCACATCACGATGCGTTCAGGGAGAGAGTGCCGTGTCCGAGATGCCCAACCCCCGTATGATCGCCGTCACCCTGCATCGCGGGAATGAGGCCCAGAAGCGTGAGGTCGCGATTCATCATGCGGTCGTTGCCGGCTGGACGGGCCGGGACAAGGTGGCGCTGGAAAAGCATATCGTCGAACTGGAGCATCTGGGCGTGAAGCGCCCGGCCTCGACGCCGATCTTCTACCGCGTCTCGGCTTCTCGCCTGACCACCGATCGCGGCATCGAGGTGAGCGGCGGGGATTCCAGCGGCGAGGTCGAGTTCGTGCTGCTGAAGACGGGTGGCCGGCTCTGGGTCGGCACCGGCTCCGACCATACCGACCGCCAGGTCGAGACCTACAACGTCACCGTCTCCAAGCAGATGTGCGACAAGCCGATCGCCGGCGAATTTTGGGATTTGGAGGAGGTGGCGGGTCACTGGGACCAGCTGACGCTCAGCTCCTGGATCATCGAGAAGGGCGAGCGCGTGCTTTATCAGCAGGGCTCGGTGGCGGCCATGCTGGCGCCCCAGGATCTGCTGGCTTTGTGGAACAACGGCGAGCTCGATGAGGGCACGCTCATGTTCTGCGGCACGCTCGCCGCCAAGGGTGGCATCCGTCCGGCGCCGCGTTTCGAGTTCGAACTGGCCGATCCGGTCAAGGGTCGTAAGATCGCCCATGGCTATGGCATGACCAGCCTGGCGGTCGTCGGCTGATGTCGACCCGGCCGCCGGCGAAATTGCCGCCGCCCAATCAGCGGCCGCCGAGCCCGCGGGCCGGCCGACGCCAGCAGGCGGGGCAGCCTTCGTTGCGCGACATCGCCTACGACCTCATCAAGCACCGCATCACGACCTGCGCGTACAAGCCGGGCGAATATCTGAACGAGGCCTTCGTCTCGGCCAATCTCGGCATCGGCCGGACGCCGGTGCACCAGGCGCTCGACCGGCTGATGCTGGAGGGACTGGTCGACGTGATCCCGCGCAAGGGCGTCATCGTCAAGCCGATCAGCCTCGACGAGGTCATGCAGATCATCGAGGTGCGCACGCTCAACGAATGCTACGGCGTGCGGCTGGCCGCGGCCAATGCCAGTCCGGACCAGGTCGCGCGTCTGACCGACATCTTGACCCGGACCGCGCAATGGATCGCCGCGCGCAACAATGAAGAGATCATGATGCTCGACCGCGAGTTTCATGGCGTGCTGGCCCAGGCCTCGCGCAATGACGTGCTGGCCGAGCATCTCGGCCGGCTGCATGACCGCTCGATCCGCTTCTGGGCCTTGTCGCTGACCACGCCCGGCCATCATCAGGCGGTGCAGGAGCAGCACCAGGCGATCCTGGCCGCGATCCGCGACCGCGACCCGGCCGGCGCCGAGCAGGCGATGCGCGCGCATATTGAGGATTTCCGCAACAACATCACGCGCAGCGTGGCGCCCGGCATTGCTGCCGGGGGCAACCGCGCCGTTGGCTAGAGGGTAGGGTAGGTGACACCGCAAGTTCTCATCGCCGGTGGTGGACCGGTCGGCCTGTTCTCCGCGTTGCTGCTGGGCCTGCGTGGCGTCTCGGTGCGCGTTTTCGACGCCAACGCGACGTTGCAGCACGATCCGCGCGCGGCCACGACCCATCCGGCCACGCTGGAGGCGATCGCGATCGACGGTCTGGTCGAGGATATGGCGCGCGAAGGCCTGGTGGCGCCGATCTTCCAGTTCTGGGACCGGCCGAACAACCGCCTGGTCGCCGAATTCGACCACGCGATCCTCAAGGACGAGGTCCGCTTCCCCTATGTCATCCAGTGCGAGCAGTTCAAGACCTCGCGCCTGATCCTGGAGCGGGTGCAGCGCCTGCCCAATGTCGAGGTGCTGTTCAGCCATGAGGTGACCGGGGTCGAGCAGACGGCGAATGACGTCGCGATCACGGTCAAGGGGCCGGAGGGCGTCTCGACCCATCGCGGTCTCTATCTCATCGGTGCCGATGGCGGGCGCAGCGTCGTGCGCAAGCAATGCAACATCGCCTTCGAGGGCTTCACCTGGGACGAGCGCTTCATCGTGCTGACCACGCCCTTCGATTTCGCGAAGCATCGGGGATACTGCTTCCGCAGCTATTTCGCGGACCCCGAGGAGTGGTGCAACTGTTTCAAGGTCTCGGGCGACGGGCCGCCGGGCCTGTGGCGCACGGTATTCCCGACCAATCCGAAGCTGACGGAAGAGGAGCTGATGAGCGACGCGGCCGTTCAGGCGCGGCTGCAGAAGTTCTTCCCCAATAACGAGCCCTACGAGATCGTCCACCGTAACCTCTATACGACCCATCAGCGGGTGGCGAAGACCCTCCGCGTCGGCCGGGTGGCGCTGGCGGGCGATGCCGCGCACATCAACAATCCGATCGGCGGCATGGGGCTGAATGGCGGGCTGCAGGACGCCTCCAACCTTGCCGACAAACTCTGCGACATCCTGCTGAACGGCGCCTCCGACGACTTGCTCGATCTCTATGATTTGCAGCGTCGCACCGTGGCGATCGAATTCGTGCAGGAGCAGTCGATCGCCAATAAGCGCCGATTGGAAGCCAAGGACGAGGAGACGCGGCAGCAGAATTTCGCGCAGCTGGCCGCGGTCGCCGCCGACCCGGAGAAGGCGAAGGACTTCCTGCTCCGCACCTCGATGATCACCGCCCAGCGCCGGGTCGCCGCCATGACCCTGGCCGACAGGAAAGCCTCATGACCAAAACCGCTGCCGACGCGCTCGCCCCCTATTCGACCAAGCAAGGCCCGGTCAGGGCCTATCCCGACCTGCATGAGCATGTCATGGAGCTGCATCGCCGCGGGCTGCTGCTCGTGGTCGATGAGCCGATCAACAAGGATACCGAGATGCACCCGCTGGTGCGGTGGCAGTATCGCGGCGGCATCCCGGAATCCGATCGCAAGGCATTCCTGTTCACCAATGTCGTCGACAGCAAGGGCAGGCATTACGACGGCGCCGTGCTGGTCGCCGGCCTGGCGGCCACGCCCGACGTCTATCGCTGCGGCTTCGGTCAGGAGCTGGACCAGATCGGCGCCACCTGGATCAAGGCGCTGGCCAATCCGGTCCAACCGAACGTGGTGAAAGAGGCGCCGTGCCAGGAGATCGTCGTCATCGGCGACGCTCTCGACAAGCCGGGGCAGTCGCTGGACGGCGTGCCCGTGCCGATCTCGACCCCCGGCTGGGACAATGCGCCCTATCTTTCGGCCGGCCACTACATCACACGAGACCCGGAGACGGGCATCCAGAATCTGGGTAACTATCGCGGTCAGCTGAAGGCGCCCCGGCGTCTGGGCATGAACCCCTCGGTCGAGCTGCGCGCCGGCATCTATACCCATTGGCTGAAATACAAGGCCATGGGCAAGCCGATGCCCTGCGCCGTGGTCGTGGGTTGCCCGCCCTCGGTCTCCTATACCTCCGTGCAGAAGATGCCGGAGCATCTGGACGAGCTGGCGGTGGCCGGCGGGCTGGTCGGCAGCCCGATCAACGTGGTCAAGGCCAAGACCGTCGACCTGTTGGTACCGGCCGAGGCCGAATACGTCATCGAGGGCTTCATCAGCACCGAGACCTTGGAGCCGGAGGCGCCGTTCGGCGAGTCCCATGGCTATGTCAACCTGCAGGAATACAACGCCTTCATGGATGTGACGGCGATCACGCGGCGCCGCAATCCGATCGTCACCTCCTTCATCAGCCAGGTGACGCCGTCGGAATCCTCCGTCATCCGCAAGGTCGCGATGGAGCCGGTGTTCCTCAACCACCTGCGCAATGTGCTGGGCATCAAGGGCGTGAAGCGGGTGGCGATGCACGAGCCGCTGACCAGCCTCTACGCCGTCATCGCCGTGCAATTCGAGCGCAATATGGTCGAGGCGGAGGTGTGGCGTGCGCTCTATGCCGTCTCGACGCTGCACCGCTTTGCCGGCAAATGGGTGATCGCGGTCGACGAGGATATCGATCCGGCCAATGCCGATGCGCTATTCTGGGCCATGTCCTATCGATGCCAGCCGCAGCATGACCTGCGTGTGCTCGATCATAAGGATCCGGGCCATGGGCCGAAGGGACCGCGCGATGGCGGCGCCAGCGCGGCCGTGGTCATCAATGCGCTCTTGAAGGGCGAATTCGCGCCGGTGGCCCTGCCCAAGCGCGAATTCATGGAAAATGCCCGGGCGATCTGGGAGCGGCTGGGCCTGCCGCCGCTGAAGCCGGAGAACCCCTGGCATGGCTACGATCTCGGCGTCTGGCCGGCGCATCTGGAGCGCCAGGCGCGGATGGCGGCCGAGAGCGACTATTTCGCCTTCAGCGACGAACTCATTGCCGGGCGGCGTAGCGACGTCGCCATGAACGACCCTGTACCTCGCGACTAGATAATCAACCAATAATAACCTTAGCCTCGAAGGAGCCCAGTCATGAAAGTCCGCTTGAACGTTATGCTTCGTGTTGCGTCGTCAGTCGTGGCGCTGATGGCGGGAATTTCGGTCGCCTCGGCCCAGGAGACGCATTCCTGGCGCCATGGCATCGTCCAGGCCAAAAGCGATGCGGGCATCGTGATGATGGCCAAGCACAAGGGCTTCGACAAGGATCAGCACCTCGACCTCGACATCGTCCAGTTCACTGGCGATTCCCTGGCACTGAAGGCGCTGATCGCGGGTGAGATCGACAGCTATGACGGCAGCCCCGGCGGCCCGATGCTGGCGGCATCTCATGGCGCCGACGTCAAGATCGTCGGCTGCTACTGGCCGGGCCTGACCTATGGCATCTATTCCAAGGACAATCTGAAATCGGTACAGGACCTCAAGGGCAGGACGCTGGCGATTTCCGGTCCCGGCTCGCTGCCCGACCTGCTGGCGCGCGGCATCCTGTCCAATGCCGGCATCACACCCTCGGAGGTGAAGTTCGCGCAGATGGGCAGCGACACCGACCGCATCAAGGCGATCACCGCCGGCGTGGTCGATGCCGGCGCGGCCTCGCTTGAATTCATCAACTACGCGAAGACGCTGCACATCAAGCTGCTGGTCAATGCCCATGATGCGGTGCCGCAGTTCATCCGCTTCTGCACCATGACGAGCTCCAACGTGCTCAAGACCCGCAAGGATGATCTGGCGCATTACCTGGCGGCCCAGATGGAGGGCACGCGCTACGCGCTCGACCATCGCGACGAGACGCTGGCGCTGACACGTGAGACGACCAAGGCACCGGCGAGCGATCCGCGCGCTGCCGACCTGTTCGACCAGGTGGTCAAGATCAACGCCGTGGTGCCGGAGATGCCGATCCCGGTCGATCGTCTCGCCTGGATGCAGGATCTGTTGATGAAGACCGGCAATCTCAAGGTCAAGCAGGACCTGACCAAGCTGGTCGACAACAGCGCCCGCGTCGAAGCCTTGGGCTTCGTCCACAAGCAGAAGCACTAAGCCTAGTAACCCCGAACCAGGGAAAGTCCGAGTCCATGGGTGCCATCAGTCTCGTCGATGTCTCCAAACGCTTCGCCTTCCGCATTGGCGGCGAGGTACAGGTCGTCAATGCGCTCTCTTCGATCAGCATCGACATCCCTGATGGCGAGATCGCGGTATTGATCGGCCCCTCGGGCTGCGGCAAGACCACGGCCTTGCGCATCACCATGGGGCTGGAGACGGCGACGCGGGGCAGGGTCGTGATCGATGGCCGGACGGTGACCGGCTGCGGCTACGACCGTGGCCTGGTCTTCCAGCATGCCGAGCTGCTGCCGTGGCTGACCGCGGAGCAGAACGTCATGTTCGG
>DATJJW010000155.1:0-5104 GCA_035491935.1 Allostellaceae bacterium
CGTTCGCGCTGATATCCATCGCGATCCTCCTGGGCTTCGCGCCCGCCGCCCTGCCCTGGGCGTCGGCCATCCTCATTCCCTGCCTGCTGGCCGCCCCCTTCGCCTGCCTGACCGCCGCCCCCTGGTTTCAGCGTCGGCTCAGCCGCTATGGGCTCTGCGCCATCCCCGAGGACATCGTCCCCGTTGTGGAACTCGTCCCCGTCGATCCAGTGCCCGAGGCGGCGGAATAACAGGCATCGGCGCTGCCTGAAATTTGGTCAGGCGTGGTTGTTTTATGGGCGATATCGGGCGTAGGGCTCAGGCGGGGGCCGACAATCCCTTGATCCATATGGAGATTCGCTTTCTGGCGCGACTCTTGCGTATATAGCGGTATTAAGAAATTTAAATTTCGTAATACCGCCTATCACTTTTCACCGCGCAGGAGACGGCATTGAGGTCCAGCTTATCCCCCCGCGCCCGGTTGCTGCTGGGGATCATGTCGTTCTGCCTGCCGATCATGGTCTGGGCCGCGGTCAGCTATATCCCCTTCCTCTGGCACCCGCAGGTGCTGATCACCGATCCAGGCCAGGTCGATTATTTCCAGCCGGGCATGCGCGTCGGTGCAGGGGTCTTCGCCGACGAACTCAAAAGCGCCAGGGACCAGCATCAGAAACTGCCCACCGGCATACCGGCCAATCCGATCTATCTGCCGGCACCGCATGAGGTGCTGATGGCGTTCTACACCGCCTTCACCACGCCGCCGGCCACCGCCGGCGGGCCGTGGCTGCATCAAAGCCTGTGGCATTCGATCCAGGTGATCTTCTGGGGCTTCGTCATCTCCTCGGCCATAGGCGTACCGCTGGGCGTGATGTGCGGCGCCTCGCTGGCGGTATCGCGGCTGGCCGAGCCATTCATCGAGTTCTTCCGCTATTTGCCGGCGCCGGCCTTCGGGCCGCTCTGCATTGCCATCCTCGGCATCTATGACGGACCGAAGGTCGCGATCATCGTCATCGGCACGCTGTTCCAGCAGGTGCTGATCATCGCCAATTCGACGCGCAAGCTCGACCCGGCGCTGGTCGAGGCGGCGCTGACGCTCGGCACCAAGCGGTTGCAGCTCCTGTGGCGCGTCGTGGTGCCGGGGATCATGGCCGACATCTATCGCGACCAGCGCATCCTGCTGGGATGGGCCTGGACCTATCTCATCGTGGCCGAACTCATCGGCACGGTGTCCGGCATCACCTGGTTCATCACCCAGCAGGCGCGCTACCAGCACTTCGCCACCATGTATGCCGCGATCTTCATGATCGGCATCATCGGTCTCGGCTGCGATCTGGTCCTGGCCTGGCTCGGGCGACGGCTGTTCCCGTGGGACCGCAGCCTGACTGGCGCACGATAGGAGGCCATGATGGACGATATGATGCTGCCCTCCTACCTCGCTCAGGATCCGCAAGTCCGAGCCCGCTTTGCAAAGCTGAAGGCCCGCGATGTCATGCTGTCGGTCAAAGGTTTGACCAAGAGCTTCAAGGGCGCCAACGGCCAAAGCGAGACCGTGGCCTTGAAGGGCATCGATTTCGACACCCATCGGCGCGAATTCCTGTGCATCGTCGGCCCATCCGGCTGCGGCAAGTCCACGCTGATCCGCATCCTGGCGGGACTGGAGACGCAGAACGAGGGCCAGTTGCTGGTCGACGGCAAGCCGGTCAAGGGACCGGGCAGGGATCGCGGCATGGTGTTCCAGGGCTACACGCTGTTTCCCTGGCTCACCGTGCATAAGAACGTGATGTTCGGGTTGCAGGTGAACGGCGCCGGCCGCTCGACCGCCGAGCGCGAGGCGGCGCAATGGCTCGATCTCATCGGGCTCGAGAAATTCGCCGATGCCTATCCGCACCAGCTGTCGGGCGGCATGAAGCAGCGCGTGGCGATCGCCCGCGCGCTCGCCAACCAGCCGCGCGTGCTGCTGATGGACGAGCCCTTCGGCGCGCTCGACGCCCAGACCCGGGCGCGCATGCAGGCCTATCTGCTCGAAATCTGGCGCAAGATCGACATCACCATCGTCTTCATCACCCACGATCTGGACGAGGCGATCTACCTCGCCGACCGCATCCTGGTGCTGAAACCGCATCCGGGCGAGGTGCAGGAGATGATCGAGGTGCCGGTGCCGCGCCCGCGCAGCATGGCGCAGGGCATCACGCCCGAATTCCTCGCGACCAAGGCGCGGCTTGAGGAATTGATCCATTCCGAGCATGGTGGCGCGGACGAAACGGGGGAGGATAGCTACCCCGCCATCGCCCGGCTGGTTGCGGTGGACGACGACGTCGAGTAGCAGCCAGCCCAGCCTCTAAGGGCGTCGGGCAGGAGGGACGGAAATAGTGTCTGAGGATGCCGGGGCCACCGACGCTCAAGCCAAGCGCGAAGCTGGCGAGCGCGCCAGCCGTCTGGTCACGCGCATGAGCGTGTCCCTGCCTGAGGAACTGCTGGCCGATCTTGACGCCATGGTGTCCTCGCGCGGCTTCGCCAGCCGGTCGCAGGCGATCAACGACATGCTGCACCGCTCGCTGGTTGAGCATAAGCGCGAGCATGGCGGCGAGGTCATGGTCGGCACCGTGACCCTGTTCTACGACAATTCCGTGCCGGGCCTGCAGAAGAAGCTGGCCGATTTGCAAGCGGACAATATCAGCGAGGTGATCAGCTCGCTGCATGTCCATCTGATGCACAACCAGACCCTGGAGGTGATCCTGGTCCAGGGCCCGGCCAAGAAGCTCCAGAGCGTCGCTGACGAGATGATCACGCTGCGCGGCGTGATCTCCGGCCGCATGCAGCTGGTCGCCGCCGTGATGCCTCCGGTTCATCCGGCAGAGTAGGAATTGGCGCTCGACCGCCGATATCCCCATCTATGATGGTGAAGGAGGGCGCGATGGAACGGCCGGCGAGCTATCCCGAGTTCTGGTTCCATTATCTGCGCGCGCATCGCGACCCGCGCAGCCGGGCGGTGCATTATATCGGCAGCACGCTGGCGCTGCTCTCGCTGCTGCTGGCACTGACGACGCTGGATTGGCGCTGGCTGGTGGCGGCGGCGCTCATCGGCTATGGCTTCGCCTGGTTCGGCCATTTCGTCTTCGAGGGCAATCGGCCCGCGACGTTCGGCCATCCTTTCTGGTCGCTGGCCAGTGACTACCGCATGCTGTTCCTGGCACTAACCGGCCGTCTCGGCCCGCATCTCAGGCGCGCTTTCAACTAACCCGGCGCCAGCGCGACGCTCTTCACCTGGGCGTGGATCTCGGCGCCTTCCGTGAGGCCAAGCTGGTCCCAGGAGCGGCGGGTGACGCGGGCGAGCAGGCGCGGCCCCGTACCGTCGCGGCGCAGGCTGAGCACCGTCAGCATCTCGGCCTCGCCGACCTTGATCGCCGAGATCACCTTGACCGCCACGATATTGGCGATGGAACTGAGACTCGGCCGTTCGCGGGCCAGGCTGACATCGCCGGCGGCGATGCGCAGGCGCCGATGGGTGCCGGGAGGCAGGGGCGGCGCCGGAATGATGAAGAGCTGCCCCTCGACCGAGAGGCTGAGCAGCCCGTAATGCGCGTCATGGCCCTGGACCACGGCATTGAGGATGATCGCGGCATCACGATTGGCGGCCAACGGTAATGTCGGATCGCTCTGCAGCTCTTCCAGCGGGCCCGCCGCACGTACCCGACCCTTCTCCATCAGCACCAGATGGTCGGCCAGGCGCTCGACCTCGGCGATGTCGTGGCTGACGTAGATGACCGGCAGGGACAGGCTGTCGTGCAGATCCTCGAGGAAGGGCAGGATCTCGTCCTTGGTCGCCCGATCCAGAGCCGAAAGCGGCTCGTCCATCAACAGAAGCTTGGGCTGGCTCAAGAGCGCACGGCCGATCGCCACCCGCTGGCGCTCGCCGCCGGAGAGGTTGTGCGGCGAGCGGTCGAGCAATGCCGAAAGCCGCAACAGCCGGGTCACCGTATCGAAGCCGATGCCGTCCTGCGGGATGCCGGCCTTGTCCACGCCATAGGTCAGGTTGCGTCGGACCGAGAGATGCGGGAACAGCGAAGCTTCCTGGAAGACATAGCCCAACGGCCGCTGATGGGTCGGGCGGAAGCTTTTGTCGTCCTGCCAGACCTCGCCATCGACCGCGCAATAGCCGGTTCCCAAGCGTTGAAGGCCGGCAATGCAGCGCAGCAGGCTGGTCTTGCCGCAGCCGGACGGCCCGAACAGTGCGGTCACGCCGCGCGCCGGCACCTCGAACCCGGCATCGAGGTCGAAATCGCCCAGTCGCCCGGCGAAACGCGCGGTGATGGTCCCACCCCCCATATGCGCCATGGCAATGCGGCTCATCGTCTTCCGCCTCCCATGCGCTTCTCGATCAGGTTCATCGCCAGGATGGTGGCGAAGGCGAAGACCACCATGCCGCCCGAGATGATGTTGGCGCTCGCCCAATCCTCGTTCTCGACATAGTCGTAGAGCGCGACCGACAGGGTCTTGGTGACGCCGGGGATGTTGCCGCCGATCATCAGCACCACGCCGAACTCGCCCACCGAATGGGAGAAGCCCAGCACGGCGGCGGTGAGGAAGCCCGGCCGGGCCAGCGGCACGGCGACGGTCCAGAAGGTTCGCCAGGGTGGGGCGCGCAAGGTCGCGGCGACCTCCAGCGGCCGGTCGCCCATCGCCTCGAAGGCGTTGCGGATCGGCTGGACGACGAAAGGCATGGAGTAGAAGACCGAGCCGATGACCAGGCCCGGAAAGGTGAAGGCGAGCGTGCGCGCGCCCCAGAAGCCGGCCAGGAACCCGCCCGGTCCCAGCGGCCCCAGCACAACCAGGATGTAGAAGCCCAGCACTGTCGGCGGCAGGACGATCGGCAGCGCCACGACGCTCGCCACGCCCTCCTTCCACCAGGCATGGCTGCGCGCCAGCCACCAGGCGATGGGCGTGCCGACGACCATCAGCAGGCCCGTTGTGATGACCGCCAGTTCGATGGTGAGGCGGACCGCAATCCAGATATCGGCAGGAAGGTCCGCCAATGTGTCTCCCATATCGCCGAAAGAAGACATTTATTACGATCGTCATGGCCGGGCGTGACCCGGCCATCTTTACCAGACTCGAAGAGATGGCC
>DATJJW010000156.1:0-6142 GCA_035491935.1 Allostellaceae bacterium
TCTCCATCATGCGCGCCCTCCAGCGACGCTTCGTCTTCTGGTCCGGCACCGAACAGGACAAGTCCATCGAATCCGTCTGAGGCAAGCCTCGCCACCAACCTTACCGTCATGGCCGGGCCAAGTGCCAAGCCCGGCCACGACAGGATCGTGATGCCAGAGACACCGCCGCAATCGCCCAACGTCGCCGTGCCGATGATGGTGACCTGTGCCTATTTCATGCAGAGCCTGGACTCGACCATCGTCGCCACGACCGTCCCGCAGATGGCGGCCTCGCTGCATGAGGACCCGGTCTGGCTGAACCTGGCGGTGACCTCCTACCTGCTGGCCATGGCGGTGTTCGTGCCGCTGAGCGGCTGGCTGGCCGACCGCTTCGGCGCGCGGCCGATCTTTGCCTGTTCCATCATCGGCTTCACCCTGACCTCGATGGCCTGCGGCCTGTCGGAGACGCTCACCCAGCTCATCTTTGCCCGCGTGCTCCAGGGCACGAGTGCCGCCTTAATGATCCCGGTCGGCCGGCTGCTCCTCCTGCGCACCTTCGAGAAGTCGCGGTTGATGCATGTCATGACCTATATCAGCGTGCCGGCGATGCTCGGTCCCGTCGTCGGACCGCCGCTCGGCGGGCTGATCGTGACCCATGCTTCCTGGCGCTGGATCTTCTTCATCAACCTGCCGATCGGGGTGCTGGGCCTGGTGCTGGCGGCGATCTTCATCCGCCGCACGCCCCCCGGCAGCGAGCCCGGACCGTTCGACTTGCGCGGCTTCATGCTGATCACCTTCGCGCTGGCGACAGGGATGGCCGCCATCGAGACCATCGGTCGTGGCCTGATCGGTACGGCGGCGATCATCCTGCTCCTCGTCGGCAGCGCCGTGGGTTTCCTGGTCTATACCCGGCATGCGCGGCATAGCGCGGCACCGATCATCGACCTGGGATTGCTGCGCATCCAGACCTTCACCGCCGCCGTCATGGGTGGCGTGTTCTTCCGCATGGTCGTGGGCACGATGCCATTCCTGTTGCCGCTCCTGTTCCAGATGGGCTTCGGCATGTCGCCGATCCTCTCGGGCGTGCTGACCTTCGCCAGCGCCGCCGGCGCCATCTCCATGCGCGTCTGCGCCAGCTGGATCGCGCGCCGCTTCGGTTTCCGCAACTCGATCATCGCCAACCTGTGGCTGAACGCCGCGTCCTGCGTCGTCTGCGCGCTGTTCCAGCCGGGAACCCCGGTCGTGGCGATCTTCGTCATCCTGCTGGTCGGCGGATTGTTCCGTGCCTATGTGGTCAGCGCCGCCAATACGCTCGCCTTCGCCGATATCCCGCCCGAGCGCATGAGCCGGGCGACCAGCTTCGCCGGCATGATGCAGCAGCTCTCCCAAAGCCTGGGCGTGGCGCTGGCCGCCTTCGTGCTGCACTTGACCCTGCTCTACAAAGGCAGCGCGGTGCTGGGTCCGGACGATTTCCGTCCTGCCTTCATCGTCACCGGCCTGTTCGTGCTGAGCGGTCTCTATTTCTTCGTGCCCCTGCCCCCCGACGCCGGCGCCGAAGTCAGCCGCCATGTCATCCCCAGGAAATGACCCTTAATAAAAAGACCCCGGTGAACGGGTGTCCACCCGGGCCTTGCGACGGATATGCCGATCGCCTATTCGCCGATGCCTGCCGGCAGCATGGCCTTCGCCTGGGCAACGACCGGCTTCGGCGTATCCATCAGCTGCGCCACCATGTTCTGCAGTTCGGCACCGCTGGTCAGCGTCACCACACGCTTCAGCTTCTTCACCGCCGCAATGAAGTCCGGATCCTTCGCCGTATCCTCGAAGGCCTGGCGCAGCAGGGCCAGCCGGTCGGCCGGCACGCCCGGCGGCGCCACGTAGGGCCGCCCGAGCTCGATCGAGGAGCGCAGGAAGGCCAACATCTTCCGCTTGGCCGGATCCTTCACGAATTCGAAGGCGCTGGGCACGTTCGGAAACGAGGGCTCGCGCTTCTGGTTCATGGTGAACAGCATGGTCAGCTTGCCGCTCTTCAGCGCGTCCGCCTCGCTCGACATCAACGTGTCAAGCTTGCTGCAGATGCCGCCGACCTCGCCGCGATCCATGGCCAGAAGCACTTCCGGCACGGTCTTGTAGCCTTCGATGACCTTGAACTTCGTGCCGATGAAATCGTCGAGGATCGGTGGCATGTACGAGGGCACGGTAGTCGGGCCGTTGCCCCCGACAAGCACCTGCTTGGCCTGGGCATCGGCCACCGTCTTGACGCCGGTGGCCGCACTCACCACGCAGGCATGGTTCGAGGATTCGGGGCTGCCGATGTATTGGAACTTGGTCGGGTCGAACCGAACATTGGGCAGGCCCAGCAGCGCCTCGGCCGGCAGCGAGGGCGAGAAGGAACCGATATACGTCCCGTCCTGAGGTGCGGAACGGTAGAGGTAGTTGGCCATGATCAGGCTGCCCGCACCCGGCATCTCGGTCACGATGAAACGTGGATTGCCCGGCATGTGCTTGCTCATGTAGCGGGCAACGACCTGCGCCCAGATCTCATAGCTGCTGCCAGGACCGACCCCGACCAGGATGGTCAGGTTCGGATGGGTCTTGTAAAAATCCGCCGCCGATTCGGCGCGGGCGGTGCCGGCCAAGCCCAGCACGGCCGCCATCGCTGCAAGCCCCCCGGCCAGGGAACGCAATCTCGACATTCTTTCATTCCTCCCAATCCTGACGAACGCCTCGGGCACGAGCGCGGGCCCCGGGGTTGCTTATCGTTTTCGCTCCGAGATGGCGATGGACGGGTGGGCAAGAATGCGGGCCACACAAGAATTCCCGCCCGCCGATTATGTCACGGCGAGAAATGGTAGAGTAATCAAGCGCTTTCGCACAAGTTTTCCTCGCCCGCCTTTCGGCCCGTTTTTCTCCTTCGCCATAACCGAACGGGACAGCGGCATAACGCTTTTGTCTTGGCTTTACAGCGTAACGGCCACCGGATTCGACAACAATACGCTTAATCGTGATGACACTTCGCCGTCCAAGGAAAAGACGGTGATTTATTCGCGCCAATTGTGACCCCTCGGTCACATATGGTTAACTTGTTCTATTCTTGGGAATGATACCCCCGTAGCGGGCTGCTTTGCCCCAGGCACACCGCCGATTTGGCGGCGGCGTGATACACATTAGGTATCAAGCGATGACAAGTTTCTTAATTGACGCAACAGCCCCCGGATGTCTTCTCTTATGTCGATTTCGTCGGATTTAGAGAAAGTCATCGTCGAATTACATATATTGTCTCACAATTATTTCACACTTAAAAAAAAGCTCAGCAATTAGGGCGGCAAAGACCGCTGTACATTTAACAGGGGGGACAAATGAGACGTTCGGCAACTTCCGAGGGTAATCGTACCCATTTGGGATTATTTGCCGCGCTTGGTGTATCGACGTTGGTGCTCTCTGGGCCTGCTTTGGCACAGACCGTACAGCCCGACAGCGAATCTCCGGCGGCGGCCGCGCCGTTGCCGTTGCGCGCGAATACCACGCAGACCTTTGCGCGGGCGAACTGGTCGCAATTCAACTTCAATCCCGGCAAGCCCAAGGGGCCGCTCGCTTCGGTCGGCAAGTCACTGCAGGATCTCGGCATCAACGTCCGTATCCCTGTCTGGTGGCAGTTCATGGACAACGTGACCGAAGGTGCGGCCGGTGCGCATGGACGCATGGGCAGCGGCACCTGGTTCCTGCCCGTCATCGACTTCGACCTGGACAAGATGTTCGGCCTCAAGGACACCCGCATCCGCACGATGGAGGAAATCCATGTGCTGAAGCTGCATGGCGGCGGCGGCGCGGACGGCTTCCAATCGGCGGCGGCGAGCGGCCCGTTCGGCACCCAGCATCGTCTGCTCAAGGAGCCGAACACCTTCACCCAGTTGAGCATCGATCATCTGATGTTCGACAAGCGCCTCGACGTCGAAGTCGGCCGCATGAACGCCAAGCGTTACTTCTTCGGCGGCTATTGCGACGTCAACCTGTTGAGCTGCAACAATCTGGTCCTCGAACGTAACGCCGGCCTGCCGCCCTCCGCCTTCTCGACCTGGATGGGCCGTGCCGCCTGGAACTTCACGCCGCACCTCTATGTCCAGGGCGCCATCGAGGAACTCGATCCGCATGCCAATTCGACGCGCGGCTTCGATTTCGGCACCAATCACGCCAATGCCACCGGCGGCGGCTTCATCAGCCTGGGCGAAATCGCCTACAAGACCAATTTCCGATCCACGGCCTATCCGCTGGAGATCGAGGCGGGTGGCTGGAAGAACACGGCCTCGCACGCCGATCCACTGAATTCCAAGCTCTTCACCAAGGGCACCAGCGCCTTCCAGCTCGACATCAACAAGACCGTATGGCGCCAGGATGGCGGCGCTTCGCGCGACCCGCTGGTGCGTCACCTGAACGTCTATACCCAGTTCGGCAAGGCGATGGACCCGACCTCGGTCTACGACACGCAGGTGGCGGTCGGTACCAGCCTCTATGCCCCCTTCGCCAGCCGTCCCCATGATATCGTGGGCGCCAAGGTAACCTATCTGCGCCTGACCTCGCATGAGCGCGGCTTCCTCCAGGCGTCGCAATTCGGAGCCGGCGGCGCCAACGAATTCCACGCCGTCTCGACCTATTTCGAACTGAACTACCACATCCAGCTCTATCCGGATGTGGTGCTGGAGCCGGTGGCGCAGTACGTGCTGCACCCCGACACCCTGTTCAATGCCAAGGTCAAATCCGTGCAGAGCGGCTGGGTCCTGGGCTTCACCCTGGTCATGGACATCTCCCGCCTGGCGGGCCTGGGCGGCTGATCCTGACGGCCTAGTTCTCGGGGCGGCGGCTTTTCCAGGCCGCCGCCCCGAATTTTTTTGCGGGCCGGGCGGTTGTGATGCCGATCCGGCCACGCTCGACAAGCAGGAGGGTTTTCTCCTAGCTATTGTCCAAAAGCCCCGCACCATCATCGCCGGGGAAAGGAGTGAGATGTCGATCGCCGCACGCTTCGCCGGAGCCGCCCTGTCCTTGGGCCTTCTGGCCCAAAGCCTTCCCGCCCATGCTGACACATATCCCAGCCGCCCGGTGCGGATGGTCGTGACCGTCGAGGCCGGCGGTGCCGCCGATGCCACCGCCCGTTTCCTGGCCAAGCAGCTTTCGGCCCAGGCCAAGCAGCCCTACGTCGTCGAGAACCGGCCGGGCATCTCCGGCATGGTCGCGGTCCAGCGTGTTTCGAATGCCAAGCCCGACGGCTATACCTTGCTCTATGCCGCCGATGGACTGGCCATGGCGCCCTTGCTGGTGCCGGGCCAGCCGGTCAACATCGAGAAGGACATCACGCCGATCACCATCGTCGGCGTGTCGCCTTTCGTCTTCGCGGTCAATCCGAAGGTGCCGGTCAAGACGCCGAAGGAACTGGTCGACTACATCAAGACACACCCCAACGGCTTCAAATGGGGCATCGGCGGCATCGGCGTGGCCGGACAGCTCGCCATCGAACGCTTCAGCAGCCTCGCCGGCATCCACGCCCTGGAAGTGCCCTACAAGGGCAATGGGCCCTCGATCGTCGCCGCGCTCTCGGGCGAGGTCGACGGCATTGCGGCATTGCCGGCCGGCCTCAAGCCGCTGATCGATTCCGGCAAGCTCATCGGCCTCGGCGTCGCCAACGCGCAGAAGATCGAGACCCTGCCGAACGTGCCGACTGTCGCCAGCTTCGGCTATCCGGGCTTCGAGGCGCTCAGCTGGTTCGGCGTCTGGGGACCGAAGAACATGCCGGCCGATCTGGCCGAGACCGTGCGCAAGCAGGTGGCCCAGGCGATCCAGTCGCCGGATCTGCAGAAGGAATTCACCCGTATCGGCTTCACGCTCAAGGTCTCCGACAGCCCGGCCGATTTCGGTACCTATTTCAAGTCCGAGATCGACAAGGATTCGGAGATCATGAAGAAGATCAACATGAAGCATTGAGCGTCGCGGAAGCGGACAAAGAAAAGGGCCGGATGCGGTACACGCATCCGGGCTCAGATTGCTGACAAAGCCCTCGCCTTGAGCGGGGGCTTTTGATTCAATGGCCTTATGCTTAGGAAGCCCTCGCCGCACCAGGCGGCCCTTGAGATCGTGACGTTGGAGCAGCTCGTTCCTGCCGATCACCTTTTGC
>DATJJW010000157.1:0-3391 GCA_035491935.1 Allostellaceae bacterium
ACACGCCGGAGGAGATCCAGCGCTACGCCCCCGTGATCTACCGCATGGCCGTGCTGACACGGGCTATGCCGCTGGGCAACAAGACCGGCATGAAGCCGGAGGAGCGCATGCTTATCGGCCGCTGGATCGCCGAGGGTGCGAGGCGATAACCACCTGTAAATCCAGCGCTCGCCTTTCACCTTTCTAATTCTACGTGTCCTGATCTAAGCTCGTCCTCTCGACTTCATCTGTTCTGGGGAGAACTCATGATCGCCGAGCTGTGGCAGTACATGGACGGTACCCAGCCCAGTTCGCCAACCTCCTGGGGCCGGCTGCTCGAGCTCCTGCGCCGGAACACCATTTCTTCCGAAACATTGGTTCGGCGGGACGGAAGCGAAGCCTGGTTCGCCCTCGGTCGGATTCTGTCGGACCCGGGCCTGAGCCCATCGCCGGCTTCGTTTGGAATCTCTCGAGCAGGAAACGCATCCTTAGCAGGAGCCGCCAGCCACTCCGGCATTTGGGTCGACACGACGGCCCATCCCTGGCGGCGCTATGTCGCCCGCATGATCGATACGACGATCTATGCCGCTGCCGGTTTCTATGTTACCGGCATTATTCTGGCAACGATCGATGTATCGCTCTCTTATGGCTTCGTGGATGTACTAAGCGGGCTGACGGGACGCCTGATCTCCGCCTTTCTCGGCTTCATCTATGCGATTCTGGGCGGCGCGCTGGTCATCGGCCTCACCAGCAGCTCCTTCGGCAAATGGCTGATGGGCATACGTGTCGTCGATACAAGTCACAGACCCATCGGCGTGGTGCGCGCCCTGATGCGCGAGCTCCTGGTCTGGGTCAAGGGCCTGGGCTTCGGAATCCCCTTCGTCACCCTCGTCACTTTGGTGATGGCCTATCGGCGGCTCGATGGCGATGCGATCACCTCATGGGACGACAAGCTCCGGCTGGTCGTGCTTCACAGGCCGCGCGGCGCGGTGCAGACCGTCCTCGGGATCGTCGGTATCGCGCTCTATGTGGCAACGGTTGTGGCGCAGCACTGGCCGTACTGGAGCCAATAAGGGCGACGCCAGGGACAGAGCATGGACCGGGAGCAGCCTCAGGTCATCGAAGCAGTTCATCCGGCGGCCGCGCCGCCGGCCGGGCCCGTCACCCCCAACTGCGCCAAGGCTTTGTGCTGCACCCTGACCGCTTGCGGTGTGGGTGGGTTTTCCTACGTCCTGCTCCGCGACAATGCGCATTTGTTATCGCCACGCTGGACCGCCTGGACCTACGGCGCCGCCATCGTGGCGACGCTGGGGCTCGGGTTGATCGCGATCATCGCCTGGTGGCGCTACGGCGATGCCGTGCAAAAAGCATCTCCTTGGCCTTACCAGTGGCGTGTCCTCAAGGTGGGCTGCGTGCTGGCTATCATCGGCCTCTTGCCCGCCGGCCTCGCCGCAGCAAGCTGGGCCAACGAGAAATACCGCGGCGCCGTGGAGCTTCAATACATGTCCGACTTCAACATGCATTGGGTTCCCGATCGGTCGGAGATCTACATCCGAGGCGCCATAGGGCCGGGTTTTTCCCACGAGTTGAGCGAGCTCCTGGCCCAGGAGCCGGCAGCCCGCCGAATCGTCGTCACAAGCCCGGGTGGATTCATCAAAGAAGCGTTCAAGGTCGCCTTTCTCCTTGATATGAAGCACGCCGACATCGTGGCCCGCCGCACCTGCAATAGCGCCTGTATCCTGATCCTCCTCGCGGCACACAAGCGGTACGCCGACTGGGACATGACCTTTGGATTCCATGTTCCCGTCGACTTTTTGCCTGACCGCGATGGGAATAACGCCCTGGCGCCGAGCGTCAGTGTGAAGGTCGTCGAGGGGTTCATGACGGATCATCATGTCCCCGGCTGGATCATCGCCGATATGGAGCGCGCCGGTCCGAATGATGTCGCGGCAATCTCGGCCATTCAACTCGCCGAGCAGAATCTCCTGACGGGTTTGCTCGACGGCGATGCACCTTTGACCCTGAACCAGGCGAAATGGCTGTGGGTGCAAAAGAGAGTCGGGCGGCGTGCCTGGTATTCGGACTCAGTCCCCACGGTCTATCGCGCCATCGCTTCGCAGGCGCCGTTCGTCGTGGACCGCTACGCCAATACCCTTTACGAAACGGGCCGGCCCCAGGATATCGGCCGCTTCGACTATAGCGCCAGTACCATGATGAGCGAGCTTGCGGCCGATGCCGTCGCTGCAGCCGACGACAGCAGCTTGGCGAGCTATATCGAATCAGCGCATCAGCAGCTGGCTCACTTGGCCATGACGTCCAATTGGACCGCCTGCTACAATTTTCTCGAAGCCAAGGCATTCGTGGCGCCAGAGCGCTTTCCCACTTATGTGCTGCTGCAACATGCACGGGCGTTCGTGACCCTTCTCCGCTCTGCCAACGCATCCAAATGGCGCGCTCGCGGGTCATCGGAGGGACAGGAGCTGATGGGGCGCTGGATCATGGACGAGGCCCGAGCGATGGTCGCGGCCGACGGTATTCTGTTGCCCGCGGGCGACCGCATGGCCCCGGGGCGATGTCTCATCGCCCGCGAGACCTTCGGCCTATTGGCCGCCGCGCCCATCGAGGACGCTCGGCTCGCCCTCGGCTGGCTCGGCCGTTACGACCGGCTATGAGCCGGCGCATGTCCCCTCTAGGACGGCGCCGGCCATCCTACCCTAGGCCGCCACCTTCATCGCCTGCTCCAGCAGGTCCATGCCTTCGTCGATCACCGCGTCGGCGGCGGTCAGCGGCACCAGAATGCGGATGACATTGCCGTAGACGCCGCAGGAGAGCACCACCAGCCCCAGCGCCAAAGCGCGCTCGGTCAGCAGCTTGGTCGCCTCCGGATCGGGCACGAAGCCGCCGCGCTCCTTGACGATCTCGAAGCCCACCATGGCGCCGGGACCGCGGATCGCGGCCATGGGCATCAAGGTGTTGCTGCGCGACATCTTCTCGAGCTTCGCCTAGATGCGGGCACCCACGGCATCGGCCCGCTGCAGCAGCTTTTCCTGCTCGATGACGTCGAGCACGGCAAGCGCCGCCGCGCAGGCGACGGGATTGCCGCCATAGGTGCCGCCGAGCCCGCCGGGCTCCGCCGCGTCCATGACCGCCGCCTTGCCGATCACGCCGGAGAGGGGCAGGCCACCGGCCAGGGATTTGGCGATGGCGATGAGATCGGGCTCGATTCCGGAATGCTCGATGCCGAACATCTAGCCGGTGCGTGCGAAGCCGGACTGCACCTCGTCCGAGATCAGCAGCATGCCATGCTCGTCGCAGAGGCGGCGCAGCGCCACGAGCAGCTCGTTCGGGGCGACATAGAATCCGCCCTCCCCCTGCACCGGCTCGATGATGATGGCGGCGACCCGGCTCGGCT
>DATJJW010000158.1:0-2155 GCA_035491935.1 Allostellaceae bacterium
GGCTGATAACCGACGGCGCTGGGGATACGGCCCAGCAGCGCCGACACTTCCGAGCCGGCCTGGGTGAAGCGGAAGATGTTGTCGATGAAGAGCAGGCAGTCCTTGCCCTCGACGTCGCGGAAATATTCCGCCTGGGCGAGACCGGTCAGCGCGACGCGGGCGCGCGCGCCCGGCGGCTCGTTCATCTGGCCATAGACCAGGGCGCACTTGGAACCGGCGGTCGAGCCGCCGGCCTTCTTCGGGTCCACATTCACGTTGGACTCGATCATCTCGTGATAGAGGTCGTTGCCTTCGCGGGTACGCTCGCCCACGCCGGCCAGCACCGAGTAACCGCCATAGGCCTTGGCGATGTTGTTGATCAACTCCTGCATGGTGACGGTCTTGCCGACGCCGGCGCCGCCGAACAGGCCGATCTTGCCGCCCTTGGTGTAGGGGCAGAGCAGGTCGATGACCTTGATGCCGGTGACCAGAACTTCGGCCGACCCGGCCTGTTCCGAGAAGGACGGGGCTTCGCGGTGGATCGAGGAGGAATGCTCGGCGCTGATCGGGCCGGCTTCGTCGATCGGCTCGCCGATCACGTTCATGATGCGCCCCAGGCAGGCCGGGCCGACGGGCACGGTGATGGGCTTGCCAGTGTCCACGACTTCCTGGCCACGGACCAGACCTTCGGTGGTGTCCATGGCGATGGCGCGCACGGCGTTCTCGCCCAGATGCTGCGCGACTTCGAACACCAGGCGAACCTTCTTGCCGGTCTTGGCGTCGGTATTGGTGGTCTCCAGCGCGTTCAGGATGGCGGGCAGCTCGCCGTCGAACTCGACGTCGACGACGGCGCCGATGACCTGGCTGAGGCGGCCTTTGGAAGTGGTCTTGCTCATGGCTGTGTCTCTTTCTCTTTCGTTTGGGCGGTCCGGCTCTCGCCTAACGCCCTGGATATTTAGACGGCTGCGGCGCCGGCGATGATTTCGATCAGTTCCGTCGTGATCTTGGCCTGACGGGTACGGTTCATCTGGATGGTGAGGGCGTTGATCAGGTCGCCCGCATTGCGGGTGGCGTTGTCCATCGCCGCCATCTGGGAGGCGAAGAAGCCGGCCTGGTTCTCCAGCATGGCAGAGAGCAACTGCACCGAGATGTTCTGCGGCAGCAGGGCCTGCAGGATCGTGTCCTCGTCTGGCTCATAGTCGTAGAAGGGCGCCGGGCCCGCACCGGTTGCCTTTTCGACTTCCGCCGGGATCAGCTGCTTGACGGTCGGGATCTGCGTCACCACCGACTTGAAGCGGCTGTAGATCAGGCTCACCACATCGAACTGGCCGGCCGTGTAGAGATCCAACACATGGCGCGCGATCGGCTGCACCAGCGACAGGCCAGGCGCCTTCAGGCCGACTTCATAGCTTTCGATGAAGCGGTTGCCGAACTGGCGGCGCAGCTGGTCGCGGCCCTTGCGGCCGATGGTGATGATCTTGACGTCCTTGCCCTCGGCGATCAGCGCGGCAATTTTCTGGCGCGCGGCGCGCACGATCGAGCCGTTGAAGGCGCCGGCCAGGCCGCGATCCGCGGTCGCCACGATGACCAGATGACGCTTGTCCGAGCCGGTTCCGGCCAACAGCAGCGGCGCGGACGGGCCGGACACGCCGGCAGCCAGGTTGGAGATGATGGCCGACATATGCTGGGCATAAGGGCGGGCGGCTTCTGTCGCCTGCTGAGCCCGGCGCAGCTTGGCCGCCGCCACCATCTGCAGCGCCTTGGTGATCTTCTGCGTGGACTTCACGCTTCCGATCCGTGTGCGCATTTCCTTGACGGTTGCCATAGGCGATCAGTTCCTTAGGCGAACGACTTGGAGGTTTCTTCCAACGCCTTCTTCAGCGTGGCTTCCAGATCCGGGGTCAGCGCCTTTTCCTTGCGGATGCCTTCCAGGAACTGCGGATAGCTGGCCTTAAGCTTGGACAGAAGGGCTTCCTGGAACGCGCCGACCTTGGCGGTCGGGAAGGGGTCCAGATAACCGCGGGTGCCGGCATAAATCACGGCCACCTGTTCTTCCACCGCGAAGGGCTTGTACTGCGGCTGCTTCAAGAGTTCGGTCAGGCGCTCGCCGCGCGCCAGCATCTTCTGGGTCGAGGCGTCGAGGTCGGAACCGAATTTGGCGAAGGCGGCCATTTCA
>DATJJW010000159.1:0-2735 GCA_035491935.1 Allostellaceae bacterium
CGCGTTCGGTCTGCCCGATGGCGAACGCGCGGTGGGCGGAACCGATACAGCGGCGTTCCGGGCGTTGAAAGTAAAGCGGCGGGCCGCCGAGCCAGCCGCTGAGGAATTCGAAGAGCAGCTGCCGCATGGGACCGAGGTCGCTTACGTGCAGGCTTCGTAGCTCCCGCGCTTCCGCCGCGCTATCCATGATGTGGTAGAAGCGGTCCACTAACTGCCGGACCGGAGCCTCGCCGCCCATCAGGTCGTAGGGGGTTGCCTCTGTTTTCGCCCTTGCAGGCATTTGTTGCGCGCCCATGTCACTCGATCGCATTTGGCAGGATCAATGATCCTTAGCGAGCCACCGGCGCCCATATATTGATCCAGATCAAGCGCCACATCGCGCGGCGGCCCCTCACTTGAATCCCGCACGGTAATAGGCTGCGAGCCCGGCGATTTCCTGTTCGGTCAATTGGCTGGCGATGGTGCGCATCCGGCCGTAGACGTCGTTGCGGCGCTCGCCGGACGCATAGGCCTTCAGTTGCGTCACGAGATACTCCGTGCGCTGCTCCGAGAGGATCGGCGCTTCTATCGGCCCCGCCGCGCCGGCGCGGTGACAGGCAGCGCAGGGCGGGATATTCCGGTTGGGATCGCCCAATTCCACCAGCTGCACGATGGCGCGAGGTGATTCACCCAGGGTGACCGGATTGGGGTTGCGCTTGGGCTGTGCCGCGTAATAGGCGGCAACGTCGGCAATGGCTTTTTCGTCCAGTGCCTTGGACACATCCGTCATCATGGGGTTGGTGCGGCTGCCGGTGCGGTAGTCGTGCAGTTGCTTGTAGATCGCCGCGCCGGATTGTCCGGCGAGATGCGGAAATTCCGGTCCAACGGAATCGCCTTTCTCGCCATGACAGGAAACGCAAACCTCCTGCACCTTCTCAAAGCCGCGGCGCGGATCGGCATTGGACAGGACCTGCAACACGTCAGCGGTCCAAACCACCTGTGAAACCGGTGTTGCCGGAAACTGGGTCGACGGCTGCGGTTGCGCCGGCGAGCCGGGCAGAATGCCGAGCGCACGGCAGATCGCGGTGAAGGCATCAATGCCGGCGCGGCGGCCCTGCACGACGGGGATGATGAAAACTCCGAGCAGGATGCCAAGAAGGAGGACGCCTCCGATGGCGACGCTGGACCACAGCCGCCAGGGCTGATCGAGCACATGCGGTTCGGAGATCGGGGTAGGCGTGTGATCGGTCATGGCCAGATTGTCCTGTGCACAATTGCGCCGGGCGAAGGTTCGATAACGAATTGCAGGATCGGCCAGCCATAGGCCGCCAGCATGAGCACCGCCACGAGGATGTTCCACAAGCCGAAGCCGTTGAGCGCCGCCGGGACGCGGTGCGGCGGATGCACGGCGAGCGCGTAGAGCGGCCGCGCCACGGCCAGCATCGGGCTGCGATGGAGGATTGCGAGGTTGCGGACGAAGAGCACTGCCGAAATGAGCAGAATGATTCCGCCGCCCAGCGAAACGATGACCCACGGTCCCCAGCCGGCGATGATGGGATCGGCATAATTGAAGTTCGCCACGCGCCGCCATTGTCCCTGCAGGCCCAGCCAGTGCCAGGGCAGCGTCATCACCATCATGCCGATGAACCACAACCACAGTTGCAGACGCAGCGGCGCCGGCGACGGGTGGTCGCGGCCAGTCAGCCGCGGCCAGATCTCATAGGCGATGGCGAAATACATGATCACCACCGACCCGCCGAAGATCAGATGGAAGTGCGCCGTGACCCAGGCGGTGTTGTGGACCATGGCGTTCATGCCGTAGCCCATATTGACGATGCCTCCGAAGCCGCCAAAGCCGAGCATGACAAAGGCGAGGCCCACGGCGAGAACCATTGGGCGCTCCCATGGAAGCGCGGGAATCCAGCCGAAGAGACCGCGTCCGCCGCGCAACCGGCCGGCAATCTCCAGCGAGGCGGTGATGGTGAAGATCGTGAGCAGCGTCGGAACGGACACGAACGCGGTCAGCAGCACCTGAATGAACTTCATGGCGTTGCCGTGCTGCGGGTCCATCATCAGATGGTGCATGCCGACGGGAAGGCTGTAGAGCAGGAAGAGAATGAAGGTCAGCCGGCCCATGGTGTCGCTGTAGAGCCGTCCACCCGCCGCCCGCGGCGCCATGGTGTAGAAGGCGGTATAGGCGGGGATCAGCCAGAAGTAGACGATGGCGTGCAGCGTCCAGGAAAAGAGAGTGCGTGAGAGCCCGACATCGACGGTCTGAACAAGGCCGAGAGCGGCAGGGATTACCTGGAACACCAGTTCGACCGCGACGCCGACGGTGGTCCACAGCCACATCACGGCATTGGCCACCGTGGCAAACATGGCGAGCGGCACCGGGCGGCCCGGATTCTCCGCCTTCCATTCCCGCATCGCCACGATCATCAGGATGCACCACACCCACGACGAGGCGACGACCAGCACGAGGCCGACGTAGAACCAGACAGTGGCGGTCAACGGCGGATAGAAGGTGAAGAGCACCGAGGCCTTGCCGCTGGCGATGGAAGCGACGGTGACGACAACGCCGAGCAGGCCCATCCAGAACGCCGCCCATGCCCATGCCTGGCCGGGCAGCGGCCGATTGAGCGCGGTGACGGCGACGAAATAGCCGAAGCCCATGATGAAGAACGTGGTCAGCACATAAGCCATCGACACGCCATGTGCGGTGACCGACATGAAGTATTCGCTGGGGGTTCCTATAC
>DATJJW010000160.1:0-6967 GCA_035491935.1 Allostellaceae bacterium
GTCGATGCGCCGGCCGGTCTCGTCCTCGATGAAGGCGTTGAGGAAGCCGTCGAGGACGAAGAATACCTCTTCGACCTCATGGGTATGGGCGGCATTGCCCTGGCCCGGCTGGACGTACATGACGCTGAGGGTGAAGCCGCGGGCCGGGATGACCGACCGGTCGCCATGCTTGCCCGAGCCGCCGGCGCCGATGAAACGGTGCTGGGCGCGTCGGTAGCCGTCGATGCGGGCATCGGCGAAGGCGTCCCAGTCGGGGATGACGTCCTTGAAGCGCACGACGTATTTCTGGGCGATCTCCTCGAGCGGAACATCCTGCAGTTCGGGGTCGCGCGGATGGCGGGCGGCGTTCTCTACGGTCATGTCGGCTCCCTCTGAAACATCGAGGGAGCCTAAGACCCTATTAACTAGATAGTCAATTGCCAATCGCGCTGAGGCGCTGAGGGGGCGCCGGCTGGCTCGCGCTTCCGAACTCCGCGCGGCAATACGCCAAGATCATTTGCGTCACATGATCCAGCCGCCGCTCCAGCGCCGCCTTCGAGGTCAGGTCGACATCGAAGATCGCCTTCAGGGTGTGCTGGTTCGAGATGGCGTGGAAGCAGAGCGAGCCGATCGAGACGTAGAGGTCGACCGGATCGATACCGGCGCGGAAGACGCCTGCCTCGGCACCCCGTTCCAGGATCGCGCGCAGTCCGGGGATCAGCGGGTCGTATAGCTGCCGGATCATGGCCGATTCCCGGATATGCCGCGCCTTCATCAGGTTCTCGCTATTGAGCAGGCCGATGAATTCCGGATGGGCCAGGATGACCTCATGGGTCTGGACGATGAGCTGGCGCAGCGCCTCTTCGGGCGGCAACTCGGCCAGGCTCATCTCCTGCTGGCTGTCACGGATCGAGCCATACATCTCTTCCAGTACGGCGGTGAACAAGCCCTCCTTGCTGCCGAAGTAATGATAGAGCATGTGCTTGTTCACGCGAGCGCGCGCCGCGATGCGATCGACGCGTGCTCCGTCAAAGGATTTCGTGGCGAATTCCGACGTCGCGATCTTCAAAATCCTGGCGCGCGTCCTTGCGGCGTTGCGGATGGGCCCCGGCACTCGAATACTCCTTAAATTTGCATGCTTATACTAAGGTGCGGGGCGCGTGATGTCGATGCTCAACGGGGTTGACATAACAACTGACAAGTTAGTTAGATAATTGCGAATTTCGCAGTGGGGGAAATGCAGGTCATGGCGGGTTTGAGCATCAGTTTGTCCGTTTGCAATTACGACCGCACCGCCGCGCTATTCGACGGCCGGGTCGGCGTCGAGGGCTGCGATGTCCATGCCGTGCCACTGGAGCCGGAGGAGTCCTTCCACCGCGCCTTCAAATACGGCGAATTCGATGTCTGCGAGATCTCGATGAGCAGCCATTGCGCGACGACCGCGCGTGGCGCCAACGAGTATGTGGCAATCCCCGCCTTTGTCTCGCGGCTGTTCCGTCACTCCGGCATCTACATCCGTACCGATCGCGGCATCGACAGGCCGCAGGATCTGAAGGGCAAGACCATCGGTTTGCCTGAGTATCAGATCACGGCCAATGTCTGGATCCGCGGCATCCTCGAGGATGAATATGGCGTGAAACCGGCGGATATCCGCTGGCGACGCGGCGGGCTGGAGGAGGCGGGACGCGACGAGCGCTCACTGATCAAACTGCCCGATGACGTCGAGCTCAAGCAGGTGCCGGATGACCGCACCCTGTCGCAGATGCTGGAACGTGGCGAACTGGATGGGCTGATCAGCGCCCGTGCGCCTTCCTGCTTCCTGCAGGGGGCGCCCAATATCGCGCGGCTCTTCCCGGACTATCCCGCGACCGAAGCGGACTACTTCAAGCGCACCCGC
Organism: Allostellaceae bacterium; assembly: GCA_035491935.1. Classification (GTDB taxonomy): domain Bacteria; phylum Pseudomonadota; class Alphaproteobacteria; order ATCC43930; family CGMCC-115725; genus DATJJW01. The sequence goes on from DATJJW010000160.1 coordinate 1,877, forward strand.
AACTTTCCCATCATGCATGCGATCGGCATCCGCAAGTCGATCCTGGAGCGCCATCCCTGGCTCGCGGTCAGCTTCTACAAGGCCTTCATCAGGGCCAAGGAGCTGTGCATGCATGAAATGGGGCAGATCGGGCACCTCTTCACCAGCCTGCCCTGGGGCGTCGCCGAATATGAGCGGATGAAGACGCTGATGGGCGAGGATTACTGGAGCTACGGCATCGACGCCAACAGGCACGTGCTGGAGACCTTCTTGCGCTATCACTACGAGCAGGGCCTTTCGACGCGCCAGCTCAAGGTCGAGGACATCTTCGCCGCTTCCACATTCGAACTGACCAAGATCTGATCCGACCCGGCTTGCTGGGCACGGTCGATCAACCATGTCCGGTGCCTAAAATAAAACGAACTGGTTGGTTATAAAGAAAACCAGATCCTGTCCGTCGCACCGTCAAATTTGCCCTCCGATTCAGGCCTTGCCGATCGGAGGCTGGTGCCGAGCGGTCGGGATCGAAACAAGGGGGGTAGAAACGTCATGCTGTTCCAGCACCAACACGGCACGTCCTGCGGCTGTCGCCTGCCGACCAGGCGCGGCATTCTCACCGGTCTCGCGGGCGGAGTAGGACTGCTGGCCATGGGCGGCGTCGCCCGCGCCCAGGTGCAGTCGCCGACGGACCTTCCGGCCGATCTCTACGCCAAGCTGACACCGGCCGAGATCAAGGCCGTACCGGCGATGCAGCCGGTGGCGTCACGCGCCCTCATCAAGGCGGTGAAGCGCATCGATGTGCATCACCATCCGGTGCCGCCGGCCTATATCGAGACGGTCTCAAACCGTACGGGCCTCGCCCCCGCCTTGCGCGGCTGGTCGCCGGAGAAGTCGCTCGCCGATATGGACCGGGCCAATGTCGAGACCGCCATGCTGTCGATCCCAGCCAATGGTTTATGGCTGCCGGATGCGGCGGCGAATGCCAAGATCGCGCGCGGCTGCAACGAGTATATGGCCGGCATGGTCAAGGACCATCCCGGTCGTTTCGGCTTCTGGGCGGCATTGCCGCTGCCGGATATCGATGCCAGCCTGAAGGAGCTGACATACGCGCTCGACACGCTCCATGCCGATGGTATCGGCCTGTTCACGGTCTATGGCCTGAAATGGCTGGGTGATCCGGCGTTCCAGCCACTCTGGGAGGAATTGAATCGACGCCACGCCGTGGTCTACACCCACCCGACCTCGGCCAGCTGCTGCGGCAATCTCATCAAGGGCGTACTCGATTCCGTGGTCGAATACGGCACGGATACGGCGCGCACCATTGCCAGCCTGCTGTTCACCGGCACCGCAGCCAAGTACCCCAACGTGAAGCTGATTTTCTCCCATGCCGGCGGCACCATGCCGGCCTTGATCGAACGCTTCGTGCTGATGAGCCGCCAGAACAGCACGCGGAAAGTGACGCCCGACGGCATCATGAAGCTGATCGGCAGCTTCTATTACGATGTGGCGCAGGCGGCCAATCCCGAAGCGCTGGGCGCGCTCACCCGCATCGTCCCGAAAAGCCAGGTCGTGTTCGGCACGGATTTCCCCTATCGCACCAGCATCGAATATATCGCGGCGCTCAAGGACTGTGGTTTCTCGAACAAGGAGCTGGTGGCGATCGGCCGCACCAACGCGCTGCCCCTGGTGCCCCGGCTGCGCTGATCGAGGCTTGCTAAGGCTGTTGCCGTGTCGCCAGCGCCTGATCGCGTATGGCGGCGACGGTGGTCGCCGGGGTGATCAGCTCCGGATCCGTGCGCAGTTCGATCACGGCAGGGCGGTTCGCGGCGACGGCGCGGTCGAAGGCGGCGCCGAACGCGCCGATATGGCTCACACTTTCGCCAAAGGCGCCGAAGGAACGCGCCAGCGCCGCGAAATCGGGATTGGTCAGCGCAATGGCGATGCTATGGCCGGGGAATTGCCGTTCCTGGTGCATCTGGATCGAGCCATACGTGCCGTTGTTCACGACCAGCACGATGATGGCGGCCCGCTGCTGCATGGCGGTCGCGAGCTCGGTCATCGCCATGGTGAAGCAGCCATCGCCGGCGAAAGCCACGACCATCCGATCCGGATGCCGCAGCTTGGCCGCAATGGCGGCGGGCAGCCCATAGCCCATGGCGCCACTGACCGGTGCCAGCTGGGTACGGAAGCCGTTGTAGCGGTTGAAGCGATTGACCCAGCCACAGTAATTGCCGGCGCCGTTGGTGACGATGGCGTCATCTGGCAGGACCTCCCGCAGCCGGCTCATGACTTCCGCCATGTCGACGCAGCCGTTACGGGGCCGCGAGGGCGGGATGGCGTGATAAGCCAGATAATCTGCCCGCGCATCGCGAGCCCAGTCACGGCGTGAGGGCGGTGCCGGGACATTGAGCGCCACGGCAGCCTGCGCGAAAGCCGCGATATCGGCCACGATCGCAAGGTCGGGCTGGAATACGCGGCCGAGCTCCGCCGGCTCGGGATGGACATGGACGAAGGGCTGCTGCGGCTTTGGCCGGGCCAGCAGCGTATAGCCTTGGGTCGTGATGTCGCCCAGCCGTTCGCCGACAACCAGCAGCAGATCGGTTTCGGCAACCCGCTTCTTCAGTCCCGGCCCCGGACCGATGCCGAGATCGCCGACATAGAGCTCATGGGACAGCGGCACTAGATCTTGGCAGCGGAAGCCCGAAGCTACGGGCAGGTCATGCGCTTCGGCGAAGCGGATGATGTCGGCGCAAGCCTCAGGGCTCCAACCGCTGCCGCCCAACACCATCAGCGGGCGTTGTGCCGAAGCCAGGCTGTCCGACAGCACGGCCATTGCCTGAGCATCCGGTGCGGCTGGCGGGATTTCGATGGGCGGAAGGTCGGCAACCTCGCTGGCTTCGGCCAACACATCCTCGGGCAGGGACAGCACGACCGGTCCGCGTCGCCCGGTCATGGCCGCCCGATAGGCCACGGCGACTATCCGGGGAATGTCGGCCGGATCGTCGATCTCGGCCACGTATTTCGCGACGCTGGCGAAGACTTGGGTAAAATCCATTTCCTGGAATGCGCCCAAGCCCCGATGGGCGCGCGGCACCTGGCCGACCAACAGGATCAGCGGCGTCGAATCCTGCTGGGCGGTATGCAGGCCGATGGCGGCATGCATGGCACCGGGCCCACGGCTGACGGCGCAGATGCCGGGCCGGCCGGTAAGCTTGGCATCGGCCTCGGCCATGTTGGTGGCGCCCGCCTCGTGTCGGCAGGTCACGAACGCGATCGGGGCGGCGGCACCTTGGGCGTAAAGCGCGTCGAGCAAGGGCAGGTAGCTCTCGCCGGGCACGCCGAAGATGCGGTCGACGCCATGGGCGCGCAGCGCCGCCACCAGGATCTCGCCGCCGGTCCGTTTCGCCATCGATGCCCCCTTCGTCAATCCGACAGTTTTTGCCCTTTGGTCTCCGGCAGCGCCAGGGCCGAGAGGAAGACCAGCCCATAGGCCGAACCGGCGCATATCGCCATGGCCGACCCCAGGTGCATGCTTTCCGAGGCAAAGCCCACGACCGACGGCACGACCGAGCCGAAGCCGCGTCCGAAATTATACGCGAAGCCCTGGCCGGAACCACGCATGCGGGTCGGATAGAACTCCGCGAACCAGGCCCCGATATTGGTCACGATGCCCGAGGTGAAGAAGCCTAGCGGAATGCCGATCAGGAACACCAGCACCGGGTCGAGCGGCAGCAGCGTGTAGGATAGCACGGTCAGGATCGAGCAGCCCGACATCAGCAGGAAGGTATTGCGCCGGCCGATGGCGTCGCTCAGATGCGCGCTGGTCATATGACCGAGGAAGGAGCCGGCGATGTTGACGAATAGGAAGATGCCGGCATGGCTGACCGATAGCCCGCGCTCTAGCTTGAGATAGGTCGGCAGCCAGGTGAGCATGACGTAGTTGCCGCCCAGCGCACCAGCCGTCAGCGCGGCGCAGAGTATCGTGCGGACGAGCATTGCCGGCGCGAAAATCTCCAGGAAAGCGGTTCCCGATTTCGCCCGGTTGGCCTGGCCCGCCAGGAACACCCGCGACTCCCCGACATAACGGCGCACGAAGAACACCAGCAGCGCCGGCAGCAGCCCGATGCCGAACAGCGTGCGCCAGGCGAGATCGGGCGGCAGGACCAGCAGGATGATCGTGCCGCAGACGGCGGCTATGCCGTAGCCCACGGAATAGCTGCCGGCGACGACGCCGACGGCACGGCCGCGGAAGGCCGGGCGGATCGTTTCGGACATCAATGCTGCGCCCGCAGCCCATTCGCCGCCGAAGCCCAAACCTTGCAGGCTGCGTGCGACCAGCAACTGCGTGTAGTCCTGGCATAATGCCGCGGCCAGGCTGAAGAAGGCGAACCACAGCACCGTCACTTGCAGCACGCGTACGCGGCCATAGCGATCGGCCAGGATGCCGGCACCCCAGCCGCCGATCGACGACACGATGAGTGCCGAGGTGCCGAGCACGCCGGCCTGGCCCTTGGTGAGATGCCAGACGGCGAGCAAGGTTGGGATGAGTACGGCATAGACCTGGACGTCCATGGCATCGAGCATCCAGCCGCTGAAGCAGGCCCAGAATGTCCGCCGTTCTGTCCCGTCGAGCTGGCCGTACCAGCCGAAATAGGTGCGGATGCGCTGGCCGGTCGTCGGCGTTGGCTTCAGCTCATAGGAAGGCTCCGGAAGGCTCATCTTTGCTCTCCCCTTGATTATTGGTTCTTTTGTCGAAGCCTGCCGCTTGGTGCCGGGCAGGAATGCCGACGGTGGACCCTATTCGGCCAGGACTGCTTGAATGCGGGCGCGGATTTCTTCCTTGGCCGCCTGGTCGGCGTCGGCCGCCGCCGCGGCGAGGAGCCGGGCGATCTCCGCCTTGGCGGCGGCCCGCAGCCGGGCCGCGCCGTCGTCCGCCTGGGCCCGGATCCGGGTCGCATAGGTGTCGGCGTTCGCCCGGGTGGTCGCCGCTTCTGCCTCGGCCGCCTCGGCCACGAGGACCGCTTCCTCGTCCGCCTGGGCGCGGGTCCGGGCGGCGTAGCCGTCCGCCGCCGACCGGGTGGTCGCCGCCTCGGCCTCGGCCGCCGCGACCAC
>DATJJW010000161.1:0-4671 GCA_035491935.1 Allostellaceae bacterium
GAATCGGTTAACCCCATCGAGGCGATACGGCGAGACAGGTCGCCCGTTTCAGCAGACAATCCCGAGTACATTGGATGTACCGGGAGTGCGAAACGCCAGAAATCAGGTGGAAGAGGAAATTGGCGGAGGGGATGGGATTCGAACCCACGATACGGTCTCCCGTATACACACTTTCCAGGCGTGCGCCTTCAACCACTCGGCCACCCCTCCAAGCCGGCCTTTCGGCGGGCGGGCGCCATACCTAGCGCAAGGGCGGGTGTCGCGCAACCGTCGCAATTGCCAGGGTACCCCGGCGCCAATGTGGGGCGATATGATTCAGGCCGATATGATTCAGGCCGGGAATATCAGGCGACCTGCCCAAGCCGGCCGCCCATCGGCCGGTAATCGAGCGGCGCGTATCCCGCTGGCTCCGACTGTTCGGAGAACATGTAGGCGTCGAGATGGCAGCGCAACTCGTCGAAGCCATCCGGCAAGGCCGCCATGCCGGCAGCGAATTCGGCGACCAGCGAGACCCAACTCGTCAGCCGGATGCCGGCGCCCGACATGCGCAGGATGCCCGACCGGCTGATCTGGCCGGCGTTCTCGCTCAGCGCATCTGTCACAACATGCACGCGATATCCCGACCGCATGGCGATCAGCGCCGCATCGGCCAGGGCCGCCTCGCCGACCAGGCCGGCGATGATCACGTCGCGGCGCCCCAGCCCCTTCAACTGATCGAATAACGTCTCGTCTGCCACCGAGGCCGTATTGCGCTCATGTCGATAGGCCAGGCCGCACGGTTCGGCGATATCCGGGGAAACGAGGCCGGCGTCGATATCGGTCGTGATCATGATCGGCACGACACAGAGCCGGGCCAGCTTGGCAAGCCCCTGGAGATTGTTGACGATGCCGAAGCGTACCGCCTCGCCTAACGCGTCCAGGCGCACCGCTTGCGGATCGATCACGATGAGTATCGCATCTTGCGGATACACGGTATCCGAAACTCCCTGCGGCATATCGTTTTGAAAGTGCATGTGAAATTCACGAAGCATTAACATTAATGAAAACCTATCAACCCTTGATGGTTTAGGCAATATGAACGCTGTGCCAAAATCGGCATGGCAGTCCCTCCACTATCATTCTATGTTGCAGTGGTGCAGCCAGATCACAGGTTGCGGCGCGACAGCGGCAAGCCGTCCCAGACTTGCGCAATGGCCAATCGGCACCGAATATAAGCCAAATATGACAACTGCAAGGGACGACGCCCTTTCCATGCCCGACGCCGTGCGTGATCCCGCCTCCGCCCAGCCCGCCACGCCTCAAGCCATCCGCTTGGTCGATTACCGCCCACCGGATTTCCTGATCGATTCAGTCGATCTGGTCTTCGATCTCGGCGAGGACGCAGTCCTGGTGAGCGCCAGGCTGGACATCCGGCGCAATCCCGCGGGCAAGGCGGGAGCCCCCCTCAAGCTCGATGGCGAAGCACTCGAGCTCGTCTCGCTGACACTGGATGGCGAGACGCTGCCCCCTGAGAGCTATCGCCTCGACAGCCGGCACCTGACCATCGCACGAGTGCCCGAGAGCTTCACCCTCGATATCGAGACGCGCATCGAGCCGCAGAACAACACCGAGCTGTCGGGCCTCTATAAGTCAGGCGGCAATTTCTGCACGCAATGCGAGGCGGAAGGCTTCCGGCGCGTGACATATTTCCTTGATCGACCGGATGTGATGGCGCGCTACACCACGACCATCCTGGCCGAAAAGTCGCGCTATCCTGTGCTGCTGTCGAACGGCAACCCCGTCGACAAGGGCGAGAGCACGGGCGGGCGGCATTGGGCGAAGTGGCAGGACCCGCATCCAAAGCCCAGCTACCTTTTCGCGCTGGTCGCCGGCGACCTGATCGCGACCCGGGACAGCTTCACCACCCGTTCCGGCCGCGCCATCGATCTCGCCATCTGGGTACGCCGGGGCGACGAGGACAAATGCGCCCACGCCATGTACGCGCTGAAGGAGTCGATGCGCTGGGACGAGGAGGTGTTCGGCCTCGAATACGACCTCGACGTCTTCAACATCGTCGCCGTCTCCGACTTCAACATGGGGGCGATGGAGAACAAGGGCCTCAACGTCTTCAATACCAAATATGTGCTGGCCCGGCCCGAGACCGCGACCGATGCCGATTACCAGGGCATCGAGACGGTGATCGCGCATGAATATTTCCACAACTGGACCGGCAACCGGGTCACCTGCCGCGACTGGTTCCAGCTCTCGCTCAAGGAAGGGCTGACCGTCTTCCGCGACCAGCAGTTTTCGGCCGACCAGGGCAGCCCAGCGGTCAAGCGCATCCTGGATGTCCGCCGGCTGCGCACGGCGCAATTTCCGGAGGATAGCGGGCCGCTGGCCCATCCCGTACGGCCCGAAAGCTATATCGAGATCAACAACTTCTATACCTCGACCGTCTACCAGAAGGGCGCCGAGGTCGTGCGCATGATCCATACGCTCTTGGGAGTGGATGGCTTCCGCAAGGGCATGGACCTCTATTTCCAGCGCCATGACAACGATGCCGTCACCATCGAGGATTTCGTGGCGGCGATGCAGGACGCGTCCGGCGTCGATCTCGGCCATTTCAAGCTGTGGTACATGCAGGCTGGCACACCCGATATCGCGGCCGAGGACAGCTACGATCCGACGACCAAGCGCTACACCCTCACGCTGCGCCAGACGACCAATCCAACGCCGGGCCAGCCGCAGAAGCTGCCGCTGCTGATCCCGGTGGCCATGGGGCTGTTGGATCAGAGCGGCCAGCCGCTCTCGACCCGACTCGACGGCGAATACGAGTGCAAGAGCGGCACGCGGGTGCTGGCGCTGGAGGAAACGCAGCAGAGCTTCGTCTTCGAGGATGTCCCTGCCCCGCCGGTCCCCTCGCTGATGCGCGGCTTTTCCGCACCGGTCAATTTGCGCGGCGTGCCGCCGGAACGTCTGCGCTTCCTGGCCGCACACGACACCGACCCCTTCGCGCGCTGGGATGCCGGCCAGCAATATGCCGGCCAGATGCTGCTCGATATGGTCGCGGCATTCCGGCGCGGCGATACGCTCGACATCGAAGCCGGGCTGGTCGAGGCGGTCGAGGCGACGCTGGAGGGGGCGGTGTCCGACTCCGCCTTCGCCGCCGAAGCCATGACTCTGCCCAGCGAGATGGCGCTGATGGACCAGATGAAGCAGATCGATGTCGACGGCGTCCATGCCGCGCGGCGATTCGCCCGCCAGGCCATCGGCGAGGCGCTGTGGCCGAAGCTGGCCGCCGCCTATGAGCGCCTGGGCGATCGTGGCCCCTACCGCACCGACGGCGCCTCTATCGGCCGCCGGGCGCTGCGCAACATCTGCCTCTCCTATATGGTGGCGACGGGCCGCGACGAGGCGGTGGTGCTGGCCAAGCAGCAATTTGATGCCGACGACAACATGACCGACGTGCTGGCAGCGCTCAGCCAACTGGCCGATATCGACCGGCCGGAACGGGCGGCGGCGCTGAAGGCTTTCCGCGACAAGTGGCAGCATGACGACCTGGTCATGGACAAATGGTTCGCGATCCAGGCGATATCCTCGCTGCCCGGCGCTGTCGATGCGGTCAAGGATCTCGTACGGCACCCGGATTTCGACATCCGCAACCCCAACCGGGTGCGCGCGGTCATCGGCAGCTTCGCCATGGGCAATATGGTGCGCTTCCACGATGCCAGCGGCGCCGGCTACGATTTCCTCGCCGACCAGATCATGGCGCTCGACCCGATCAACAGCCAGATCGCCGCGCGCATGACCGGGCCGCTCGGTGCCTGGCGCCGGCATGAGCCCGCGCGCCAGGAGCTGATGAAAGAGGCGCTGCGCCGCATCCTCGCGCAACCCGCCCTTAGCAAGGGCACCTATGAGATGGCGTCGAAGAGCCTGGCCTAAACCCGTTCCAGCAGCCCATGGCCGAGCAGCAGCTCGGCCAGGTCTGCGACCCTGCCGGCATCGAGGCCGAGGGTTTCAGCCAGGCGGATGACGTCGCTTTCGCCATCGGCATAGGCCAGCACGTTCATCGTATCGCGCACCGTCTGCGCACTGCCGTCGCGGCTGAGCGTCGGATAGAGCCCGCGCTTGCCCATCTGCGGCTCGCAAGGAATGGTCGCTCGGTACCGGTGATTGCGCTCCAACAGCATGAGACAGCGCAGCAGCATGCGGGCGCCATCTTCCAAGCCCCTGGCGGTCACCAGGGACAGATCATCCTCCGAAGTATGGTACTCGGGATAGGTGCCGTATTTGGAGCGCATGATCGAGACGACCGGCAGGTCGACCAGCGGGCTGCAATATTGCCGCTCGTCGCTGCCGCGCTCGAGGAAGCTGTAGGCTTCGTAGAACCCCGCCGCACGGTCGAGCACATGGCGGGCAATCCGGTCGGCGAGCGTGTCGCCGCGCCGGGACGGCATGAAGGACCAGGTGCGCTCATCGCCAAGGCAGGTCAGGACAAAGCCGGCGATGACCCGGCGCTGCATTTCCGCCAGGTTCCTGCTCAGATAGACGATGGAGCCGATGGTCTCCGGCAGGAACAGGATGCGGTAGGTCAGGCGCCGTTCCGGCATAGCCATCAGCCTTTGGGCGAGTGCCGTCGCGACGGCCGGCCCCGACAGCTCGTTATTGGCCATGGATGGGTGGCAGACATAT
>DATJJW010000162.1:0-2233 GCA_035491935.1 Allostellaceae bacterium
CCCCTTGCTTCGACGACAAGACTAAGCAGTTGATGATCTTCGGCATCATGCTGGGCCAGTTGAACGACGCCGCCAAGATCCACGCCGTCGCCGCCCGCCGTGCGGGTGCCAGCTGGGAGGAGCTGCATGCGGTGGTCGGCCTCTGCTTCACCTTCCGCGGCGTGCCGGCGGCCAATCGCGGGGCCGATATGCTGGCCGAGGTCGCCATGCAAGAGGCCAAAGCAACAGAACGATGAGCACGCACACCCAAAGACAATGGCCGGGCCCGGACCGGCATCCGAAGCGGCCGCGCTTCAAGGTCCCGGCCGGCACCTGCGATACCCATGTCCATGTCTTCGGGCCGCAGGCGATCTTTCCGTTCAGCCCCGAGCGCAGCTACACGCCGGAGGATTGCACCGCCGCCGATCTCGACGCCCTACATGAGACGCTGGGTATCGATCGGGTGGTCATCGTCCATGGCGGCGCCCATGGCATCGACAATAGAGCGACGCTGGATGCGCTTGATCATCGGCCTGGCCGTGCGCGAGGCGTCGCCGTCATTCGCGCCGGCACGCCCCATCGCGTCATCGAGGACATGCATCGCCGCGGCATGCGCGGCTGCCGCATGTCGACGGTGGTGAGCGGTGGCGCAGATTTCGGCCAGCTGCCCCGGTTGGCTGATGAGACCGCCGAATTCGGCTGGCACATGGTGCTGCATTTCGCCCGGTCGAGCGAGCTGGTCGAGGTCGAACAGACATTGCGGACAATGAAGCGCCCCTTCGTGCTCGACCACATGGCACGCATCATGGCGGAGGAGGGGGTGAAATCTCCCGCCTTCGCGACGATGATGCGTCTGCTCGATACCGATCGCTGCTGGGTGAAGCTTGCCAGCCTCTACCGCCTGTCATCCGAACCCTATCCGCATCGCGATCTGTTGCCGATGATCGAGGCGGTGGTCGCGGCGCGCCCCGACCGGCTCATCTGGGGCAGCAATTGGCCGCATCCGATCTGTCCGGTGGCGATGCCCAATGACGGCGATCTGGTCGATCTTATCCCGCTCTGGTTGCCGGACGAGGATTTACGCAGCCGGGTGCTGGTCGACAATCCGGCGAGCCTGTACGGTTTCGATCCTTGAGACCAGACGCAGGAGCCGCGATGCCGAACGAGAAGCGCAGCCAGGAGACCTCAGCCGGCCCAACCCTGTCCTCGACCCTGGTGGCGCGGTTGCGCGAGGCGATCATGCGCGGCGACTTCATTCCGGGCACCAAGCTGCATCTGGACAAGATGCGCGCTACGTTCGGTGTCAGCCTCAGCCCCTTGCGCGAAGCACTGTGCCGGCTGGAGAGCGAAGGCCTGGTGCAGATCGAAGATCAGCGCGGCTATTTCGTGGCGCCGGTCTCGCCGGACAATCTGGCCGAAGTGATCCGGTTGCGCGTCGAGCTCGAAGGCATGGCGCTGCGCGAAGCGACGGCCCATGGCGACACCGCTTGGGAAGGACGCATTCTGGCCGCGCTACACCAGCTGAATACCTGCAAGCGTGAGACCGCGGATGAGAAACCGGTTTGGGAAGCCTGCCATCGCGATTTCCATGCCGAGCTGATCTCCGCCTGCCGGATGCCGATGCTACGCCAGTTCTGCGCCATGCTGCACGACCAGAGCGACCGCTATCGCCGTATCTTCCTGGCGGCACATGCGCCCGACCGCGATACGGCGGCCGAGCACGCGGCCATTGCCGAGGCCATGATCGGCCGGCGGACGGAAGACGCGGTGGCATTGATGCGCGACCACATCGAACGTACCGGCCGCAACATTCAGGCGGCCCTTTGCCATGCGTGAACAGAGGAGAAGAGCCTCATGCCGCTCGTACAGATAACGATGATCGAGGGCCGCGAGGATGCGGCCATCCAGAACTGCATGAAGCGTATCGCCCATACGATCCACGAGACGCTGGGCGCGCCGATCGAGACGGTGCGTATCATCGTTAACCAAGTGCCGTCCAAGCAATGGATGGTCGGCGACCGGACGCGCGAAGAGATCGATCGTGAGAAAATGGCCAAGGGAGGTGCCTGAGATGCAATCCGCCAAACATATGGCACTGGCGAGTTCGCTGGCCGAGGCCGCCCATACGCGGCGACCGGTCGATCCGATCGCCGGACAGCTGCCGGACAAGACCATCGCCGATGCCTATCAGGTGCAAGAGGCCGGTACGCACATGGCACTCGCCGCGGGCCGGCGCCTGGTCGGCCGCAAGATC
>DATJJW010000163.1:0-2112 GCA_035491935.1 Allostellaceae bacterium
GCCCGCGTCACCAAGATCGCCATCGAGCCGGTCTGGCACCTGCCCGGCGTCTCCAGGCGCTTCGGCATCTCGACCAACGAACTGCGCCGTGGGCTGTTCGAGCAATCCGGCGGCATGTTCCCCGAGCTCGTCACCCGCCCCGACCTCGACATCTTCCTGCCCCCGATCGGCGGGATGACGGTCTACCTGTTCGGCGATGCGACGAAGCTCGGCAGGGCCGAAACGAAGATCGCCTGCCGCGTGCATGACGAGTGCAACGGCTCCGACGTCTTCGGCTCCGACATCTGCACCTGCCGCCCCTATTTGGCCCATGGCATCGAGGTCTGCATCGAGACCGCGCAGCAAGGCGGCGTCGGCGTCATCGTCTACAACCGCAAGGAAGGCCGCGCCCTCGGCGAAGTAACAAAATTCCTCGTCTACAACGCCCGTAAGCGCCAGGAAGGCGGCGACACGGCGGAGAACTACTTCCAGCGCACCGAATGCGTCGCGGGGGTCACCGACATGCGCTTCCAGGAGCTGATGCCCGACGTGCTGCATTGGCTCGGCATCGCCCGCATCGACCGACTGGTCAGCATGAGCAACATGAAATACGCCCCCATCGTCGACAGCGGCATCGAGGTCGTCGAGCGCGTGCCGATCCCCGAGGACCTCATCCCCGCCGATGCCAGCGTCGAGATGGACGCCAAGAAAGCCGCCGGCTACTTCACCACCGCGGTCCCGGATGCGGCCGAACTCCAGCTCCCCAAGGGAAGAGGCCTCGACGCATGACCGAAGTGAACGTGCTCGATCATCCGCTGATCCAGCACAAGCTGACCCTACTGCGCGACAAGGACACCAGCACCACCGGCTTTCGCCGCCTCGCGCGCGAGCTCTCCCTGCTGATGGGCTACGAGGTCACCCGCGGCCTGCCGCTCGAGACCATTCGCATCGAAACCCCGCTGGAGCCGATGGACGCGCCCCAGCTCTCCGGCAAGAAACTCTGCTTCGTGTCCATATTGCGCGCCGGCAACGGCCTGCTCGACGGCATGCTGGACCTGGTGCCCGCCGCCCGGGTCGGCCATATCGGCCTCTACCGTGACCCGCAGACGCTGTCGCCGGTCGAATACTACCTGAAGCTGCCGGACGATATCGGCGAGCGCATGGTGATCGTGGTCGACCCGATGCTGGCCACCGGCCACTCCGCCGCCGCCGCCGTAGCCCGGCTGAAGCAGGCCGGCGCCGCCCAGATCCGCATGGCCTGCCTGATCGCCGCCCCCGAGGGCATCCGAACCTTCCATGAGGAACACCCGGACGTGCCGATCTATGTCTGCGCCATCGACCGCCAGCTCGACGACCACGGCTATATCTGCCCCGGACTGGGCGACGCCGGCGATCGGCTGTACGGCACCAAGTAAGAGCCTCCGGCGGCCAAAGGGCTGGCGCCCTTTGGAATGGCATTCGTGCTGGCGGCTGGATGACCGGCCTTCGGTCGCAACCCCATAATCTCGCCGCGAGCGCTGGCGAAGCCCAGAATCCGTTGGGACCGCACCAAATTGCCGGGGCTCATGATGTCGATTGCCTGCGGCGCAAGCAAGAAAGCAGTTATCAACCGGAGGCCAGCGGCCTAGCCGCCAGCAAGAGTGCCATTCCAAAGGGCGCCAGCCCTTTGGCCGCCGGAGGCTGTCTTCCTCGCTAATCGGCCGCCAGTGCGCGCGCCTCCGCGTGCTGCCACAGCCCTGGAACCCGGCGCGCCGGGAAGGCGATCGGCTCGACCATGCCAGGCGGTTCGGACATCCCGTCCACCACCGCCTCGAGCACTGCTTCGATGCCGCGGACCCTGGCCGCCTCCGACTCCAGTAGCGCGGCCTCCTCCTCCATCCCTGCCGCCCGCAACCGGCCAACCAGTGCACCCAGCGTCTGGCTCGTCCGCATCATCGCCGCGTCTCCTTCCGCCTCCGGTATCGCCTTGCCGGGATCAAGGAACGGTCAACGAATCACGCAATTGTGACGTGGCGCCGATCCGTCCTTCGCGCCACGCTGCCCTTCAGGGCATGATGGGAGCGCAACGGGGGGCCGGCAATGGACGGAAGCGAGGCCATAGCGGCGTTGGCGGCGGCAATCCGGGCGGCGGAC
>DATJJW010000164.1:0-32524 GCA_035491935.1 Allostellaceae bacterium
GAAGCGCCAGCCGCTATCGGCCTCGTCGTCGGGCTCCTCACGATACATATAGCCGACCAGCTCGCCATCGACGGTGATCCGGTCGGAGGCAATGCAACCGCCATGGTCCGGCGCCAATGGCTGGATATCCTTAGGCTTCAGCCTGAAGACCTTGCCCCTGCCGCCCATCGCCGCCCCCGATCCGCCATCGATATCGCCCTATCTAATCGCATTGGCAGGAGGGGTCCAGCCCGGTCGGGATGCGGTACCTGCATGCCCGCCGGGCTGGATCCGCCTTACATCGGCTGCGGGACGTAGATCATCCAGCGAACTCCGAACTTGTCGGCGAGCATGCCGAAGGCCGGGGAAAAGAAGGTCTTGCCGAGCGGCATATTCACCTGACCGCCTTCGGCCAAGGCCGCGAACACCCGTTCCGCATCGGCCGGATCCTTCGGGGTCAGCGAGAGCGAGAAACCGTCGAATTTGGTCTGCTGCGTGGGGCAGCCATCCGACGCCATGAGCTCGCTGTCGCCGATGGTGAAGCTGACATGGCAGATCTTATCCTCATTGCCCGGCGGCACCTGGCTGGGATCGGGCTTTTCCGGCATCTCGCTGTAGCGCATCTGGAAACGCACCTGCGCTCCCAGCGTCTTCTTATAGAAATCGAGCGCCTCTTCGCATTTGCCGTTGAAGAAGAGATAAGGTGTGACGTTCATGGCTGGTCCCTTTCCTGTCTGCCAAAATCTGTATCGAGCGGAAGCGGCGATCTTGTTGCCAGCAAACGATGTTCACGGAACCGCAACAAATGTGTACGCCGTCCACAATTCACTAGCATAATACCGGAACAAGGTCCACCATCCTCCTCATGCAAGACGAACCTGCCGCGTCGAAACCGACAGCCCCGCGCAAAAAAAACTATCCGAGAAAAACCTATCGCCACGGCGATCTGCGCCGCGCACTGCTCGATGCCGGCATCGAACTGGCCCGTTCCGGCGGTCCCGACGCCGTGGTGCTGCGCGAAGCGACGCGGCAGGCCGGCGTCGTGCCCAACGCCGCCTATCGCCATTTCGCCAACCGTCAGGATCTGGTGGAGGCCGTGCGCGCGGCGGCGCTGTCCGAACTGGCGGCAACCATGGAAGCCGAACTGGCCGCCATCGATCCAAGCCTCGACGCGGGCGCGCAGGCTTGCGCGGCACTCCGTGCGACGGGCCTTGGATATCTACGCTACGCCCTCACCCAGCCTGGACTGTTCCGCACGGCCTTCGCCACCCATGAGACGCCGGTCGGCGACGCCAACCCGGCCAAGGCGGGTCCCGGCGGCCTCAATCCCTTCCAACTGCTGAGCCAGGCGCTCGACCGCATGGCCACCGCGGGGGCCTTGCCGATGGAACGGCGTCTGGGCGCGGAGTTCCTCGCCTGGTCCGCGGTGCATGGCTTCGCCATGCTGATCCTCGACGGCCCCTTGCGCGGGTTTCCGGAAGCGCAGATCGCCCCGCTCGGGGCGCGGCTGGTCGAGATGGTGCAGAAGGGGCTTTAGTCAGCTTGACGGCCTGCCAGGACCGGCAATTGCGCGATGGCGCGGATGCCAGCGCGCTTGCGCCAGTGAATATGCGAATCCTCCATCGCCAGTGTCAGCTGCGGCCACCGCTCGAACAAGGCCCGCAGAGCGCATTTGGCTTCAAGCCGGGCCAGTTGGTGCCCCAGGCAAAAATGCGCCCCGGCACCGAAGGCGATATGCCTGTTCGCCCGGCGCTCGAGATCGAGCTTTTCCGGATGTTCGTGCGCTTGCGGGTCACAGTTTCCGGCGACCAGCATGGGCATGATCCTGTCACCCTGCTTCAACCGGACGCCACCGAACTCCATGTCCTTTCGCACGAAGCGCGGCTTGGCAAGACCTGGTTGGCCAGGTCTTGCGTCGTCGTCGTCCAGACCGTTCCGATGAGCGGGAACCGGACCTCGACGACCGGCCCCCGCGCGCAACCTCTCGATCGCGGCGGCCGGGTTGCGGAAATACTCCTGACTGGTGAAATCGACATGGAGCGTCATGGTCGATCCTCATGAGACCGATCCGCCCGTGTCGGATCGACCAGCGGTTGCCCTGTCTAGTAAGGGGTCCCATCCTTGTGGGTAAAGAGCCGGCCCGTCTCACCCGTCGCCGCGATGAGGTCGTCCTGGGGATATGTGACGTCATCCGGATGGCTGCGGTCGCCGATTTCCAGATAGACGACCGGCTCTCCGCTGCGGTTGACCAGGCAATGAGCACCGCCGGCTGCGGCAAAGCCCGCACACATGCCGGGCGTCATCACCGTCTCGCCCTCCTCGGTCAGCAGCACGGCCGTGCCCTCCAGGATGTAGACGAATTCATCCTGATGGGAATGGGTGTGCAACAACGACGAGACCCCGCCCGGCGGCAGGGTCGTGCGGTTGACACCGAAATTCTGCAGGCCGAAGGGATCGCCCAGCGGCTGCTTGACCCGCCTGGCCAGCTTGGCGTGGAACGCCGCAGGCAGGTTGCTCGGCTTGGTCCGGGGCGCGGCATCCTCGGCGGTGATGGCAACAGGCTTGGTCATCGGCTCTCCCCTTCTTATCGGCTATCACGCGGCGGTGGTTTTGCCTTCGAACTTGCAGATCTGGGATACGGCGCATGCCGGGCAATTGGGCTTGCGCGCCATGCAGGTGTAGCGGCCATGCAGGATCAGCCAATGATGGGCTCCCTGGCGCCATCGTTCGGGCGTCACCTCCATCAAATGGTCCTCGACCTCGCGCGGGGTCTTGCCGGGGGCGAGGCCGGTGCGGTTGCCGACGCGGAAGATATGGGTGTCGACCGCGATGGTCGGCTCGCCGAAGGCGACGTTTAGCACGACATTGGCCGTCTTGCGGCCGACGCCGGGCAGCGCCTCCAGCGCATCGCGGTCGCGCGGCACCTCGCCGCCATGTTGGTGGACCAGGATGGCCGAGAGCTTGATGACGTTCTGCGCCTTGGTGCGGAACAGGCCGATGGTGCGGATGTGGTCACGCACGGCATCCTCGCCCAAGGCCAGCATCGCCGCCGGGTTGTCGGCAATCCGGAACAGCTTCGTGGTCGCCTTGTTGACGCCGACATCGGTCGCCTGGGCCGAGAGCACCACCGCGACCAGCAGGGTGAAGGGATTGGTGTATTCCAGCTCGGTCTCGGGCGCCGGCAGCTTCTCGGCCAAGGCTGCGAAGAAACGGTCGGCCTCCTCGGGCGACATCAGCCGCTTCAGCCCTTTAGGCTTGGCGCGGCTCTTCGCGTTGGGCTTGGCTGCTTTGGATTTCGGGGCGGAGTTGGCGGGGGATCGAGTCAGCATGGTGACCCGACAATAAAACAGATCCCGATCCGGTGGAACCGGATCGGGACTAGGTAGATCGGCGGTCGGGACCGGGGGGAGGTCCCGCCGCGCCCATTGATATAGTACGGTTTAGGCGGCTGCAGGACGGGCTGCGTCGAACTGCCGCTGCGAAGCGGCGGCACCGCCCCCCTGCCGCATATAATGCTCGGCCGCCTCGCGCTGGCGCTGGGCCACCGCATTCTGGGCGGTGCGCACGCTGCTGTAGAGCGTACCGTCCAGCCCATTGTAGAGACGGTCGGAGGCATAGAAACGTACACCGCCGCGTTCGAGGACGACGATGCCGGCGGTCTGCCCGGCAGTCTCGATGATGTAGGCGTCGGTCATAAATAAAAACTCCTGTCGGCGCGGCCATCACGCATCCGTCCGGGAATCGGTGTTCCGGGGGATCGTCGACAGGCCGTCAATTTCAAGCGAGATGTCTGGATTTACGTTCCCGAAACGATGAAATTTTCGGGAATAAATGGCGACAGGCTTGCGTCAACAGGACCGGAAAACGAGGTGCGACATTGGTTCTGCTCCCTTATGGCGGGCCGATCGAAACCGGCCTGGCATGGCTGGGCCCACGGGTTTGTCGTCCCCGTGGCGCTTTAGCGTTTGGTGTCGCGGCGCAAGCTGCCCGTCAAATTCCCGCGTATCCCGAAGGATGGGCTATAATCTAGGAACAGCCTCTTTGTCCGTCAATATAAAAAACTATTTATTGCTATATTGACGGAACAACCCAATGGGAGAGCCCTCATGTGGTTCATGTCGCCCAAGAAAATGCGTATGCCGACGGCGGAAGAAGCCTTGCCCGGCCGCCCCCACGCGATGCCCGTGCCGGCCGCGCACACGGTGAACGGCCATAGCGTGAAGCCGCCCTTCCCGGCCGGGATGGAGAGCATCGTGCTGGGCCTTGGCTGTTTCTGGGGTGCCGAGCGGCTGTTCTGGCGCCTGCCCGGCGTCTACACCACGGCGGTCGGATATGCTGGCGGCTTCACGCCTAATCCGACCTATGAGGAGGTTTGCTCCGGCATGACCGGCCATACGGAGGCAGTGCTGGTGGTATTCGATCCGGGCAAGATCGCGCTATCGACCATCCTGCAGACCTTCTGGGAAGGCCACGACCCGACCCAGGGCATGCGCCAGGGTAACGATACCGGCACGCAATACCGCTCGGCGGTCTATTGGACCGAGCCGGCACAGGAGAAGATCGTGCGCGCCACGGCCGCGGCCTATGGCAAGGCGCTGGCCGCCCGCGGGCTGGGACCGATCACCACCGAATTGGCGCCGGCCGGCCCCTTCTACTATGCCGAGGATTACCACCAGCAATATCTGGACAAGAACCCGAACGGCTATTGCGGGCTGGGCGGCACCGGCGTCACCTGCCCGACCGGCATCGCGGAACTGAGCGCGGCGGCCACCCCGATGGAATGACCCCCGCACAAGCACCTGGTCCGGAGAAACGGCACCGGCGTAACCTTCAGCCATGCCGGTCCGAATGGTTTTGGCATGGCAATGAGTTTGAATGAGGATCGGCAGAACATGGCGAATGCGACGGTGAACCGGGCCGGCCGGTCGCCCGGCTGGGCATTGTGGCTCGATGCGCGCGGACAGTTCTCCTGGCTGCGTTTCGTGACGCTGCTGGCCCTGCTGGCCCCGGCCATCGTCGCCGGATACGACACCGCCATGGGCAATCTGGGTGCCCGGCCCATTACCGAGGTCATTCACCGCAGCGGCCTCTGGATGGTCCGCTTCCTGTTCCTGTCGATGCTGGTGACGCCGGTCCGTCGCTCCTGGCGCTGGCCGGAGCTGCTCGACATCCGCCGCATGCTGGGCGTCGGCTGCTTCTGCTATGGCGTCGCCCATATCTCGCTCTACATCGTCGACGAGAATTTCGACCTCGGCACCGTCGCCTCCGAGATCGTGCTGCGCATCTATCTCACCATCGGTGCGGTGGCGCTGCTGGGCTTAGGCGTGTTGGCCGCGACCTCGACCGACGGCATGGTCAAGCGCCTCGGCGCCAAGAACTGGCAACGCCTGCACATGGCCATCTACGGCATCGCCGTACTCGGCATCATCCACTACTTCATGCAGTCGAAGCTGGAGGTGACGGAACCGACGGTGTTCGCCGGTTTCCTCGGCTGGCTGCTGATCTATCGCCTGGTCGTCGCCTTCATGGACCGCCGCTCGGAACCCTCGCCCTATCTCATCGCGGGGTTGAGCCTGATCGTGCCGATCCTGACGGCGCTGGGCGAGGCGGGATACTTCAACATCCTCTACCACGCCCCGATCATCCGCGTGCTGCAGGCCGATCTGGGCTTGCGCACGGGTATCCGCCCTGCATGGTGGGTGCTGATCTTCGGCGCCATCGTCACCACGGGCATGATCTACCGGCGTCTGACCACCAAGAGCCGCGCGCGGCCGACACCCCGGGCCGGAGCCAAGCCCCAGCCGAACCCTGCCCAATGATGCTGGTTCGGTAATACCGGTTCAGTGGTACTGGGTGTGCTTGTCGACCTTGCCATGGAAGACGATGTAGACGCCGGCGTTGTAGATCAGGATCAGCGGGAAGACGATGAGGCCGATGCCCCAGAAC
Organism: Allostellaceae bacterium; assembly: GCA_035491935.1. GTDB lineage: Bacteria > Pseudomonadota > Alphaproteobacteria > ATCC43930 > CGMCC-115725 > DATJJW01. The sequence continues at coordinate 5,926 of DATJJW010000164.1, forward strand.
ATGAAATTGAGCGTCGAAGGCGGTGACGCCGCCTGCTCGATGGTGATCGAATAGGGCAGCATATAGGGCCAGAACGAGGCCGCCATGGTGCCGAAGGCGGCAAGGAAGATCACCGCCGCCGACAGGAAAGGCAGCCCGTCCTTGCGCGCCTGCATGCCATAGAGCAACCCGGCACAACCGATGGCCCCCAACGCCGGGAACACGATCAGCGCCGGCCGATCGAACCATTGCCGCATGACCTGGAGATGGATGGCCGTCGCATAGACGAAAGCGGCCCCCAGGAACATCAGCACCGCCATCATCAGCCAAGGCAGCAGGATATAGGCGCGGTCGCGGATCTCGTGTTCGGTCTTGAGGATGAGCCACGCCGCCCCCAGCAGCGCATAGCCCAGGCACAGCCCGATGCCGCACAGCGCCGAGAACGGCGTCAGCCAGTCCATGCTCGTGCCCTGGAACTGCAGGTTTGCCACGGGCAGACCGTTAACGAGGGCGCCTACCGTAGCGCCCTGCATGAAGGTCGCGAGGACCGAACCGCCGACGAAGCCGGTATCCCAGATCCAGCGGCCGCGCTCGGTTTTGTAGCGGAACTCGAAGGCGACGCCGCGCAGGATGAGCGCGCCCAGCATCATCATCAACGGGATGTAGAAGGCCGAGAGCAGGATCGAATAGATCGCCGAGAAGGCGGCATACAGGATGGTGCCGGCCAGCACCAGCCAGGTTTCGTTGCCGTCCCAGACCGGCGAGATGGCGCCCAGCATCTGCTGACGCAGGTTTTCGTTGCGCGTGAGGCCGAACAGCATGCCGACGCCAAGGTCGAAGCCGTCGAGCAGCACATAGAGGAAAAGACCGATGGCGAGGATGAGCACGAAGTAAGTGATCATGGTCCTTACTCCGCCGGGCTGTTGCGCGGACCGCCGGTGCCGGGACTGTCGCCGGAGAGCGACATCGGCCGGTTCGGGTTGGTGCGCTGGTCGCCATGGACGATCTCGACCGGCCCGCGGCGCAGCTGCCGGAAGATGTAGAAACTGCCGGAGACGAAGATCAGCGCGTAGATCGCCGCCAGCACGATCAGGGTCTCGGCCACGTCGCCGGGTTTCAAGAACGGCGTCACCGCATCGGAGGTGCGCAGCAGGCCATAGACGACCCAGGGCTGTCGGCCGATCTCCGCCGTCATCCAGCCGGTCAAGGTCGCGATGAAGCCCAAGGGGAAGCCGAGGAAGATCGGCCAGAGCAGCCAGCGCCTCAACTCCATGGCCGGGCGAAAGGCGAAGAATCCCCCGACCCAGGCGAGCGCCAGCATCAAGATGCCGCAGCCGACCATGATGCGGAAGGTCATGAACGGGATCAGCACCGGCGGCCGGTCCTTGGGCGGGAAGTCGGTGAGGCCGATTTCCTTCGAGGTCAGGTTGGAGGAACCTACGATGCTGCCCAGCACCGGAATCGACCATGCGTAGAGATTGCGCTCATGGGCCGCGTCGGGCCAGGCGACGATAACCTCCGACGCCGGCTGCTCGTCATGCCAGCGTCCTTCGACCGCGGCGAATTTCGCCGGCTGCAAATCGTGGATATAGTCGCCGTTCAAATGGCCGAAGAAAAGCTGCGCCGGCACCAGCACGGCGGCCAGACCCAGCGCCATGCGCAGCATGACGCGGGCATCCTCGAGATAGATCCGACGCAGCATGTACCAGGCGCCGGTGGCCGCGACGCAGAAGGTCGAGGTCAGATAGGCAGCCAGCAGCATGTGGGGGAAGCGCACCCACAGCACCTTGCTGAACACGATGGCCGGCCAGTTATCGGGCACGAAGACGCCGTTGACCATGTGATAGCCCGTCGGCGCCTGCATCCAGCTGTTGTTGACCATGATCCAATAGGCCGACAGCGTCGTGCCCAGCGCCACCATGATGCAGGAGAAGAGATATACCGCCGGCGAGACGCGCGGCCGGCCGAACACCATGATGCCGAAGAACGACGCTTCGAGCGCAAAGGCGGTGAAGGCCTCGTAGGCCAGCAATGGCCCCTGGATCGGTCCCGTGACACGCGCCAGCACCGACCAATTGGTGCCGAACTGGAAAGCCATGACGATGCCGGAGACGACGCCGAGGCCGAAGGCGATGCCGAAGATGCGCTGCCAGAAATCGAACAGGCGTCGGAACACCGCCCGTCCCGTTGCCAGATGGCAGGCTTCCAGCACGGCCAACCAAGCCGCGAGCCCGATCGTGAAGGCCGGGAAGATGATGTGGAAGGAAACCGTAAACCCGAACTGAATGCGGGACAGCAGAAGAGCGTCGTTCATGGTGGTCACCATTGGCAGGACGGCGCGGATTGCTCATGCGATGCATGCGCCATCGGCCGCGTCGTGTCCAGCCCCAAACGGGCTCGGACACTCATCAGTTGACACGGAAAGGTTACGGTCGCCAACCCTTTCACGAAGGGCAAAACGCCACACCCGGGTAGGCTGTCGCGTCACATGCGGCTGATTGCATCATCTCGACTACCTATATGTCGGGCATGGGCATACCGCCGTCTTTCCCACAAAATCCGGAAAGCCTTACATGACCAGCAGCAATACCCGCTCGACCGAATACGACATCAATCCGGTGTTCCTCGATCGCTGGTCGCCGCGCGCCTTCACCGGCGAAGCGATCTCGGAACGCGATCTCCTGACCATCCTGGATGCCGCGCACTGGGCGCCGTCTTCCTATAATTCCCAACCCTGGCGCTTCATCTATGCCCGCAAGGACACGGCCCATTGGGACAAGCTGTTCGGCCTGCTCCATCCCTTCAACCAAAGCTGGGTCAAGGCGGCCTCCGCGCTGGTCATCGTCGTTTCCGACTCGACCATGCTGCCGCCGGGGAAGGAGCAGCGCGTGCCTTCGCGCACCCATTCCTTCGATGCCGGCGCGGCCTGGGGTTATCTGGCCCTGCAGGCGACCATGATGGGCTGGGCGGCCCATGGCATGGCGGGGTTCGACGTCGACCGCGCCTTCACCGAGCTGAATGTGCCGGAAGGTTATCGGGTCGAGGCTGCCATCGCCATCGGCCGCAAGGGCGACAAGTCGCTGCTGTCCGAAAAGATGGCCGCGCGCGAGGCGCCGAGCCCGCGCCTGGCCCTGTCCGAAGTGGCTCTCGAAGGCGGCTTCTAGGCCTTGTGATAGTCCCGGTACCAGTCGACGAAGCGGGCGATGCCGGCTTCGAGGCTGGTGCGCGGGGCGAAGTCGAGGTCGCGGCGTGCGGCCTCGATATCGGCATAGGTCTGACGCACATCGCCCGGCTGCATCGGCGCCAGTTCGATGATCGCTTTGCGGCCGCAGGCCTCCTCGATGGACGAGACCAGCTTGGCCAAGGGCTCGGCATTGTTGTTGCCGATATTGTAGACCCGGTGCGGCGGGACACCCGCAGGCGGCTTGTCGAGTGCCGCCAGCACGCCGGCCGCGGCATCGTCGATATAGGTGAAGTCGCGCATCATCTCGCCGCGATTGAACAGCCGGATGGTCTCGCCGGCCAGGATCGCGCGGGTGAAGATATAGGGCGCCATGTCCGGCCTGCCCCAGGGACCATAGACCGTGAAGAAGCGGATGCCGGTCTGCGCAATGCCATAGAGATGGGCGTAGCTGTAGCTCAGCATCTCGTCCGAGCGCTTGGTCGCAGCATAGAGCGATTGCGGCTGGTCGGCCCGATCCTCCAGCGAGAAGGGCAGATGCTCGCTGGCACCATAGACCGAGGACGAGCTGGCATAGACCAGGTGCCGGCAGGCCTTGAGATTGCGCGCCAGCTCCAGGATCTCGAGATGCCCGACGAGATTCGATTGGATATAGGCGCGCGGGTTCTGCAACGAGTAGCGCACGCCCGCCTGTGCCGCCAGATGCACGATCGCCTCGATGTCGGGGTGGCTCACGGCCAGCGCCTGCATCGCTTGCGTGTCGGCCAGGTCGATCTTGACGAATTCATAGCCCTTGCGCCCATCGAGCCGGGCCAGCCGCGCCTGCTTGAGGGCGACGTCGTAATAGTCGTTGACGATGTCGAGGCCCAGGACCGGTTGTCCCCGCGCCAGCAGCGCGTCCGCCACGTGATTGCCGATGAAACCCGCGACTCCGGTGACGAGGATGGTCATGTGCTTCGGTTGCCCCCCTTGTTAACCCGCCACGGCCGCGCGGCGGGTCCGGGACGACCGTGCCGTACCGCCGGCTTGCCGCAGCGCCTGGCGCCGAGCGGCGACCGCCTCTTCGAGGTTGCGCCGCATGTGGCCCAGCAGTTCGCGCAGCTGAGCCACCTCCTCGTTGCTGAGGCCATGGAGTGCCGTCGCGTTCACCGCCCCGCCGATCGGCAGCAGACTCTGCTTGAGCTCGATACCGGCCGGCGTCAGATGGACATGCATCTTGCGCCGGTCATCCTCGGAGCGCCGCCGCTCGATGAGCCCGCGCGCCTCCATGTTGCGCAGCTGTTCGACGGTGGTGGGCTCCATGGATCCCACCTTCTGGCTCAGCTCCCGCTGGGTCAGGCCATCCTCCTCCCACAGCACGCGCAGGAAATACCACATGCCGATCGGCAGCCCGACTGCCTCCAGCCGGTCCTGCAGATCCTGGACGAGCGAGCGATGGGTATGCCTGAGCTCCGCGCCGATCGAATGGCGCAGCACCTCCTCGACCTGGCTGAGGTCGATGCCGTCGGCCATTTCTGGTATAGGGTCGGTTTCGATGTGGGCGGCTCGTTCACCGGCTTTTCGCGCCATCGTCTTTCCCGTTACACTCGTCATGTCGTTTCTGGGCTCGTATACACGGAGCATTCGCGGCCATGAATGCCAGGATCGCGCGATATGCACCGTTGCGGCTGGTTCTTTGCCGCCCAATGTGGTTAGAGACCTGCCGCCGACAAAAAGCAACTGTGCCGTCACGCGGCGGCATGGTATCGCCGCGTCAGACGGCCGGCCGGGGGTGAAGAGGACCAGCATGTCTTTCGATCAGGAGTGCAAAGGATGAGCGTTCGCCAAGGCTTTCTCGACACCATTGGCGGCACGCCGTTGATCCGGTTGCGCAAGGCGTCGGCGATGACGGGCTGCGAGATCCTCGGCAAGGCCGAGTTCCTCAACCCCGGCGGCTCGGTCAAGGATCGCGCGGCATTGGCCATCATCCGCGATGCCGAGGCCAAGGGCATGCTGAGGCCGGGCGGCACCATCGTCGAGGGCACGGCCGGCAACACCGGCATCGGTCTGGCGCTGGTCGGCAACGCGCTCGGCTATCGCACGGTCATCGTCATGCCCGAAACGCAGAGCCAGGAAAAGAAGGACTATCTGCGTCTGGTCGGCGCCGAGCTGCGCCTGGTCCCGGCCGCCCCCTACAAAGATCCCAACAACTACGTCCGCTTCTCCGAGCGGCTGGCGGCCGAACTGGCGCAGAGCGAGCCCAACGGCGCCATCTGGGCCAACCAGTTCGACAACGTGGCCAACCGCGAGGGCCATCGCCGCACCACCGGCGCCGAGATCTGGGAGGATACGGATGGCCGGGTCAGCGCGTTCACCTGCGCGGCCGGCACCGGCGGTACCATCGCCGGCGTAGCCATGGCGCTGAAGGCGCGCAACCCCAAGGTCCAGATTCACATCGCCGACCCGATGGGCTCCGCCTTCTATAACCATTTCACCAAGGGCGAACTGATCGCCGAGGGCAATTCGATCACCGAGGGCATCGGCAACAGCCGCATCACCAAGAACCTCGAAGGCGCGCCGATCGACGGCGCCATCCGCGTCACCGACGAGGAAGCCCTGCCCGTGGTGTTCGACCTGGTGCAGGAGGAAGGTCTGGTGCTGGGCGGCTCCACCGGCATCAACGTCGCCGCCGCCATCCAGCTCGCCAAGCGCCTGGGCCCCGGCCACACCATCGTCACCATCCTGGCCGATGGCGGCGCGCGCTACCAGTCCAAGCTGTTCAACCCCGACTTCCTGCGCGAGAAGCACCTGCCGATCCCGAGCTGGCTGGAGTAGGAGAAACCTACCCGCACCGTCATGGCCGGGTTTGACCCGGCCATTTCGTGCCGAAGGAATCGAGACACCGAAGACATGGATGGCCGGATCAAGTCCGGCCATAGCGCGTTTTAGGCCATGACGGGTTTTAGAAAGTCGAAGACCAGTTAGGCGAAACGCCTACTCCTCGACGGGTTGGCCGCGGCGGGGGCGTTTGGCTTCGATGGCGTCCCAGATGCGCGCCTCGAGCTTCACACCGTCGAAGCGGTTGATCTCCTGGATGCCGGTCGGCGAGGTCACGTTGATCTCGGTCAGATAGTTGCCGATCACGTCGATGCCGACGAACAACAGGCCACGCGCCTTGAGCGACGGGCCGATGGCGGCGCAGATCTCGTGCTCGCGCGGGGTGAGCTCCGATTTGATGGGCGTGCCGCCGGCATGCATGTTCGCGCGCAACTCGCCCTGGGCCGGCACGCGCATGATGGCACCGGCCGGCTCGCCATCGATCAGGATGATGCGCTTGTCGCCCTCGCGCACCTCGGGGATGTAGCGCTGGACCATCAACGGCTCGCGCGACTGGGCCGCGAAGAGTTCCAGTAGCGAGCCCAGATTCTCGTCGCCCTCCTTCAGTCGGAACACGCCCAGGCCGCCATTGCCGAAGAGCGGCTTGATGATGATGTCCTTATGCTCGGCGCGGAACGCCTCGATCACCCTCTTGTCGCCGCTGATCAGGGTCGGCGGCATCAGGTCGCGGAACTGCGTCACGAACAGCTTTTCCGGCGCGTTACGCACCGAGATCGGGTCGTTCACCACCAGCACGCCCGGATGGATGTGCTCCAGAAGGTGGGTCGAGGTGATGTAGGCCATGTCGAAGGGCGGATCCTGGCGCATCAGCACCACGTCCATGGTCGCCATGTCGAGCGTCTCGAGCTCACCCAGCGTATAGTGGTTGCCAAGCTCGCGCCTGACCTCCAGCCGGCGGGCACAGGCATAGATCCGACCGTTCTTCATGAACAGGTTCTGGGGCCCGTAGTGATAGATCAGATGGCCGCGCGCCTGTGCCTCCAGCGCCAGGACGAAGGTCGAATCGGCATTGATGTTGATGGACTCGATCGGGTCCATCTGGATGGCGACGGCAAGGCTCATCGGGCGCTTCTCATGATCACGGTACCCTCCAAAGTAGAGCGCGACGGCCATGGAGGGAAGCACTCAACCGTCACCGCCTCCCGGAGGGTACGGCAACACATCGAGCGCCCGGGGCCGATCGCATATGGCCGAGAGGGCAAAGGATGCGCACCTCTCGGCATCGAGGTCAGGATGTTGTCGCGATTTGACGCTATTGCAAGCGTGCGATCGCAGCCACGTTATTGGAGCGGCTGGACCTGCACATCCCCTGGACGCGGCACGCGCGTGGATGTGGAGTCGAGCGGCACCGGCGCGTTAGTCTGCTGGCCGCCATAGGACTGACCGTAATTACTGGGGTGGCCATAATCGGGCTGGCCGTAACCGGGCTGACCATAACCGGGTTGGCCATAACCGGATTGGCCGTAATTAGCCGGCGGTGGTGGCGCGCTCGACCCCAGGTCGCTCTGCGACTGGTAGCCGGGGTTCATGCCGGTACCGTCGGGGGCCGAGACCGGAGCCGGTCCCCGTGGCGGCTGCACGTCCGAATTCCGGCCGTTCACGCCGACACGGATGCGGATATAGGAGACCACGCGCACCACGCCCGGAATGTTGCGCGCATGGTTGACCACAGTATCGAGTTCCGACTGGTCGCGCGCGATGCCCAGGATGTAGACCACGCCATCGACGCATTGCAGCGAATAGTTGAGCGAGCGGACATTGCCATCGAAGGTCAATGCGGAATTGAGCCGCGCCAGGATCCAGTTGTCCTTGGCCGAGGAGCTGAAGGTTGAGCGCGGACCGACCTTGATCGCATCGATCAGCTCGGCGATGCCCTGGACCTGGCGGACATCGGCAACCGCCCTGGCCTTGACATCCGGGGTCGGCACGTCACCGGTCAGCAGCACGCGCCCTTGGAAAACGTTGAGATCGACATAGGACATGATGTCGCTGTCCTTCGACCAGGCGGCATTGATTTTCGCCTTGATCTCGGTATCCGAAGCGACACCATTCGGACCGCGTTCCTGCCCCATGGTATAGCCGGCGGCACCGGCCCCCACACCGAGAGCGGCCACGACGCAGCCGCCAAGCATAGAACTGGCGCAAGTTACCAACAGGGCAGCGCGCAAGATCGAAAGCTGGTTTGGCACCCGAGAAATCCCCCTCTGGAAGCAGGTCGCGTCGCCGCGTCCCCCTACCACATCAAGTATATGCCCTGAGCCGGCGTGACAAGATATTCGGTTTATTATACCTCGACGTCACACGAAAGCGGGTTATTCCATCAGGCGTCCATTCGATCCAGGCACCTCTTCGATCCATGCGCCGGGCCAATGGCGCGGCCAGCGCCAGGGTGCCACCAGCATGACGTCGAAGCGTATGGCATGGGCGGCGACATCCGGATGGGCGGCAAGGAAGGCGCGTGCGGCATTGGCGATGCGGCGGCGCTGGCGTGGGCTGATCGCCGCGGCCGCGTCACGCCAATCGGCCCGCGCCTTGACCTCGATCATGGCAACGAGACGCCCGCGCCGGGCGATGATATCGATCTCGCCCACCGGCACCCGGTATTGCCGGGCCAGGATGCGATAGCCCTTGAACCTCAGCACCCATGCCGCCAGCGCTTCGGAATGGCGGCCCCAGCGCTGGGCGAGCCGGCGTTGCCACAGGCTCATGGCCCCTCTCCCTCATCGTCATCCCGGGCCAGTTCCAGCGCCCGGGCATAGACGGTCCGCCGGTTGAGGCCGAGCGATGCCGCCACCTCGGCTGCGGCATCGCGTACCGACATGCCGGCCAGCGCCGTCGCCAGCGCCGCATCGAGGTCGGCCGCATCCGGTGCCGGCTTCGGCAAGGGTGGTCCCACGACGACGACGATCTCGCCCTTGGGGGGGCCCGCTTGCCGATAATGCTGCGCCAGCACCGACAGTCGGTCGCGCCGCACCTCCTCATGCAGCTTGGTCAGCTCGCGGGCGACCGCGGCCGGCCGGTCGCCCAGCATCTCCGCCATGTCGGCAAGGCTGTCGGCCAGACGCTGGGCCGATTCGAAGAAGACCAGGCTGGCCGGCACGACAGCCAATGTCTCCAGGTCGCGGCGGCGTGCCAGGCGCTTGGCATCGAGGAAGCCGGCGAAGAAAAAACGATCCGAGGGCAGGCCCGACAGCACCAGCGCCACCAGCACGGCCGAGGCGCCGGGTGCGGCATGCAGCCGGTGCCCTGCCTCGATGACATCGCGGGCCAGCTTGTATCCGGGGTCGGATACCAGCGGCGTGCCGGCATCCGAGATCAGCGCCACGCGCTTGCCCTCGGCCAGCATGGCCATCAGCCTCGGCCGCATGCGCTCGGCATTGTGCTCATGATACGCCGCGCATGGGGTCGTGATGTTGAAGCGGCGCAGCAGGGTCAGGCTGACCCGCGTATCCTCGCAGGCGATGAGGTCGGCCTGGCTCAGGATTGCCCGCGCCCGATCGGTCATGTCGCCGAGATTGCCGATCGGCGTCGCCACGACATGCAGGCCGGGCGACAAATTGCCCTTCGGTACAGAGGTACCGGTTCCCATATCTGCCGTCTCCGTCGACGCCGTTACGTCCGAAGCGGCATCATCATCGGTGCGTTTACTTGCGCCCGCCATGAAGCTACGGTGCGCGACATCGACAGGATGGGAGGAAGTTCGTGGACCGCTTGCCCGAGAAGAGTGCCGATTTCCGCCCTGCCGCTCCGGCCGTTCAAGCACAGCCCGTCCAAACTCAGCCCGTGGTGGCACCTCGTCGTCGTGGCTGGCGGAACGTTTTCGCGTCATGCGGACTCACCCTGTTCGTGACTTGCGCCGGCGCGCTGCTCGCCGGCTGCGGCAACAATCCGCCGCCCGCGCAAAATGCGCCGCCGCCGGCCGTGGAGCAAGCGCCGCCGCCGGTACCGGTTGCACCGATCAAAGGTACGCCGCTCACCGCCACCGGACCGGCGCCGGCCTATCTTTCCGGCAAGGTCGATGTGGCGCTGCTGCTGCCGCTCACCGGCCCGACCTCGGCGCTTGGCCACGATATGTTGAACGCGGCGCAGCTGGCGCTGCTCAACCTGGGTGGACGTAACCTCGCCCTCACACCCAAGGATACCGGCGGCACGCCCGATGGTGCCGCCAAGGCCGCCACCCAGGCGATCGGCGAAGGCGCCAAGCTGATCATCGGCCCGCTGACGGCCGGCGAGGTCGCCGCCGTCAAGCCGGTGGCCAAGGATGCCGGCGTCAACATCCTGACCTTCTCCAACAGCACGCAGATCGCCGGCGACAACGTGTTCCTGCTGGGCTTCATGCCGCAACAGGAAGTCGCCCGCGTGCTCGACTATGCCCGATCGACCGGCCTCGACCGCGTGAGCGTGCTGGCTCCCGCCTCGCCCTACGGCCAGGTCGCCGAGGATGCCGCCAAGCAGGCGGCGGCGCGCGATGGCTTCACCATCGACGGTTCGCATGATTTCGCCGCTAATGGCTCGGATCTGAAGGCGGTGGTGCAGGGCTTGGGCGGCCCCGGCTTCTCGTCCAACGCCTTGCTGGTGCCCGTCGGCGGCCAGCAATTGCATAGCGTCGCCGTGCTGCTGGCCGGCGCGCAGATCGGTCCGCCCAAGGTCAGGCTGCTCGGTACCGGCTTATGGGCCACCCCCGACCTCGGCAACGAGCCCGAGCTGGTCGGCGGTTGGTATGCGGCACCGCAGCCGGATGCGGCGGCAAAATTCACCCAGGACTACACCACCGTCTATGGCAAGCCGCCGGCGCTGCTGGCATCGCTGGCCTATGACGCGGTGGCGTTGGCCGCGGTGCTGGACCGCTCGCGCGGTGACGATTTCAGTGCCGCCGCGCTGACGCAGCCCTCGGGCTTCCTCGGCGTCAACGGCGCCTTCCGCCTGATGCCCGACGGCACCAACCAGCGGGCCTTGGCCGTGCTGGAGGTGCAGCAGGGGGGCGCCCATGTCGTCAGCCCCGCCCCTTCGGGCTTCGCCAGCACGGCACAGGCTACACTTCAGCCGTAGCGGCATCATGTAGTTACTACCTGAGCGGGTGGCCGCGGCGCTTCGGCTCTTGACGCTGTACCCCCTCCAGGTTTCTCATGCTCATTAAACAAGTTGGCGAATGGGGAAGTGTTATGGCCGAAGCAAAACTGGTCATCAGCAGCAAGAACTATTCGTCCTGGGGCCTGCGCGGCTGGCTCCTGTGCAAATTCGCCGGCCTCGATTTCGAAGAGGAGGTGATTCCGCCCAATGATCCGGTCATGCGGGCGGAAATCTTGCTGCTGTCGCCGTCTTTCCTGGTGCCGCGCCTCATCCATCATGATCTGACGATCTGGGACACGCTGGCGATCGGCGAGTATCTGAACGAAATCCGGCCCGAGGCGGGGCTGCTGCCGAAGGAACGAGCCGAACGCGCGCTATGCCGTGCCATCTCGGGCGAGATGCATCAAGGCTTCTCCTCGCTGCGCTCGGCCTTGCCGATGAACATCTCGTCGCATCACCCCAACTACAAGATCTACTCCGGCGCTCGCGCCGATATCGAGCGTATCTGCACGATCTGGCGCGATACCCTGGCCTTGTCGGGCGGCCCGTTCCTGTTCGGCAAGAGACCGACCATGGCCGATGCCATGTACGCGCCGGTCGCGACCCGTTTCGTCACCTATGACGTCAAGCTCGATCCTCACTCTGCGACCTATCGCGATACGGTGCTGGCCCTGCCGGCGATGCGGGAATGGATCGCCGCTGCCAAGGCCGAACCGCAGGAAATCGAGGAATTCGAGGTCGAGTTCTGAGGGGCTGTTTCAGCCCTGTGCGCTACACGCATACGCAGTGAGGTAGCGGAATATCCCCTGCGACAATCCATGACCTGCACGCAGGGATGGAGTGTCCCTTCCGCCCGTTATAACCGGCATGGACGACAATGAAGCCGTCGGATCGTCCGGCGGCCATGATCGTCCCGGTGATTGGACGGATAGTCAAAATGTTGAGCAAGAAGACGTTCGCCGCGGCCTTTTTCGCGGCCAGCCTGCCGCTCGCGACCCTGGCCCCCGCTTTCGCGGCGGACGCGCCAGCGACCAAGCCCCCTGCCGCCGCCCATCATGGTCCGATGGGCCATGGCCGTCACGGCGACCATATGCGTGGCCTGTTCTTCCTCCGCGGCGTCACCCTCACCGACGCGCAACGGAGCCAGATCCATCAGATCATGCGCGCCAGCATGAAGCAGTCCTTCCCGATCATGAAGGAGCTGCGTGCCGATCGCATGAAGTTCGCCGATCAGCTCGCCAGCACCAAACCGATCGACCAGAGCGCGCTTGCCCAGATGCAGCAGCATGACAGCCAGCTCGTGCAGCAGCTCCAAACCCAGCGCCTCGACGCGATCCTGAAGGTGCGCGCGCTACTGACGCCGGAGCAGCTCAAGCAGAGCGCCACCGCGCACCAGGAGCTGGTCAAACTGCACCAGCAGCGCGACCAGATCCTGCACAAGGGTTGGGCGGACAAGAAGCCCGCGGCTCAGTAAGGCCAAGGGCATAAGGCTGGATTGCTTCGCCGCTTCATTCCTCGCAGTGACGGCGAAGCGATCCAGCAGACGGCCTTCACACCACCCGGAAGTTCTTGAACTGCCAGGGATCGTCGGTGTCGATGTCTTCGGGGAATAACTTGGCGCGGTCCTGCAGCGGCGTCCAATCGCCATAGACGCCGACCACCGGCCCCAGATAGTCGGCGCAGATTTCCAGGATACGGCGGAAATCCACCTCATCCGGCTCGACGATGCCGGCCTGCGGGTTCTCCAACGCCCAAACGATGCCGGCCAGCACGGAAGACGTCACCTGCAGGCTGGTCGCGTTGTTGTAGGGCACCAGCGCCCGCGTCTCCTGGATCGAGAGCCGTGAGCCGTACCAATAGGCACCCTTGGCATGGCCCATCAGCAGCACGCCCAGCTCGTCGATGCCGTCGACCACCTCCTCGACCATCAGGCGCTGCTCGGCCTGCAGCTCCCAATTCTTGCCGGCATATTCATGTAGCGACAGGATCGCGTCGTCGCAGGGGTGATAGGCGTAATGGCAGGTCGGGCGATACACGGCCTTCCCGTCCTCGCGCACCGTGTAGTAGTCCGAGATCGAGATCGCCTCGGAATGAGTGATCAGATAGCCGTGATACGGACCTTCGAGCGGCGTCCAGCTGCGCACCCGCGTGCTGGCACCGGGACGCGAGAGCCAGATGGCCGCGCCGTTGCCGAAATCGTGCCGGTGGCCGTCCGGTGGCAGGCCCTTCTCATGGGTGCCGTAGCCCAGTTCCGCCGGCTGGCAGCCCTCGGAAACGAAGCCGTCGATCGACCAGGTGTTGACGAACTCGCCAACCGCCTTGTAGCGGTCCGACACCTGCGTATCGCGCTCGGCGACGTGGATCACCTTGACGCCCAGATCCTTGGCGAGCCGGCCCCATTCCGCCCGGCTTTGCGGCAGCCTGGTGTCGAAGCCGGTATCCTTGGCGATGTTGATCAGCGCCTGCTTGACGAAATGCGATACGAGGCCGGGATTGGCGCCATGGGTCAGCACCGCGGTCGGCCCCGCGCCCAGTTTCTTCTTGAGCGACAGCGCATTTTCGCGCAGCGCGTAGTTGGAACGCTGGCTGGGCGTCAGATTCGGGTCGGTATAGCCGCCGGGCCAGGGCTCGATGCAGGTGTCGATGTAGAGCGCGCCCTTTTCGTTGCACAGCTCGACCATCGCCAGGCTAGAGACCTCGACCGAGAGATTGACCAGGAAGTCGCCCTTGCCCAGCAGCGGCTCCAGCACGGTACGGTAATTCTCCTGCGTCAGCGGCTTCTCCATGAAGGCGACGCCCAGATGCGCCGCTTCGGCGCGACCGGCTTCCTCAGCGGTGACGATGGTGATTTGGCTAGGTTTCACATCGATATGCCGCAGCAGCAGCGGCAACACGCCTTGGCCGATGCTGCCGAACCCCACTATGACGAAGCGGCCGGAAAATTTGACATATCGAGTGTCGAGCGACATGGGACTCTCCTAGAGTTCTCATGAGGTCACAGGGGATATGGAGCACGGCTATCCCGGCCGCCCAAACAATGCCGGAGGGCAATGCTGGAACGCAAGGATGCAGCGCAACAGGGATGATCGCCTTCCCTGGATACCGTTACGAGGAAGGCGGCAGCGTCAGACGCAGTAAGTCGGCAGCGGATCGAAACCGTTGAAGCAGACCGAGGAATATGTGGAGGTATAGGCGCCGGTGGCCAGGATCTCCACCTTGTCGCCGATCTCCAGCGCCAGCGGCATGTGATACTCGGTCTTCTCGTAGAGGATGTCGGCGCTGTCGCAAGTGGGACCGGCCAGCACGACGGCGCCGGAGACGCTGCCGTCATGCGGGGTGGTGATCCGGTACTTGATCGCCTCGTCCATGGTCTCGGCCAGGCCCGAGAACTTGCCGATGTCGAGATAGACCCAGCGCTTGTCCTCGCCCGCCTCCTTGGTCGAGATCAGCACCACCTCGCTCTGGATGATGCCGGCATCGCCGACCATCGACCGGCCGGGCTCGATGATCATCTCGGGCAGGTCGTTGCCGAAGCAGCTGGTCATGGCGTTCATGACGGCGTCGGCATAACGCTCGACCGGCTCCACGCCGTGACGGTAACGGGCCGGGAAGCCGCCGCCGATATTGACCATCTTGAGCGCGATCTCGCGCTCGGCCAGGACCGAGAACATGCCGGCGGCACGGCCGACCGCGCGGTCCCACTGGCCGAGATTGGTCTGCTGGGATCCGACATGGAACGAGACGCCATAGGGCTCCATGCCGAGGTCGCGCGCCATGACGAGGAGGTCGGCCGCCATCTCCGGCGAGCAGCCGAATTTGCGCGAGAGCGGCCATTCGGCGCCGTCGCACTCGACCAGGATGCGGCAGAAGACGCGGGCGCCCGGTGCCGCCTCGGCCAGCTTCTTCAGCTCGGCCTCGCTGTCGAAGGCGAAGAGGTTGATGCCGGCCTGATGCGCGAAAGCGATGTCGCGCTGCTTCTTGATCGTATTGCCGAAGGAGATCCGGTCCGGCGAGGCCCCGGCGGCCAGGCACATCTCGATCTCGCCGCGCGAGGCAGTATCGAAACTCGAACCCAGCCCGCACAGCCGTTGCAGGATCGGCGCCGCCGGGTTGGCCTTGACGGCGTAGAAGATGCGCGCCAGCGGCAAGGCGTGGCGGAGCGCCCTATAATTATCTTCAACCACGTCGAGGTCCATCACCAGACACGGGGTCTGGGGCTGGTTCTCGGCGAGGAAGCGGGCGATCTTGGCAGTCATGGCGAAGGTTCCTTCCGCCAGGGAGCGTTCCATGGGCTCCCTGGATTAATGCAAGTAAGTCTGTATCGTGGTCTCAGGCGGCTTTTGGCGCTGCCGGCGCGATGACGGCGCCACTGCCCAGAACGTCCGGGTGGCCGGGAGTCCTGATGAGCGGCCGGTCGATGACATCGGCAATCAGCACGCGGTCGAAACCGTTGAAAGCGGTGCGCAGGCAGGTGCCGTAGGCGCCCAACTGGCCTAATTCGATATAGTCGCCGGCCTTGACGTCGGCCGGGACCAGGAACGGGCCGGCCATGAAGTCGGCGCTATCGCAGGTCGGACCATAGAAGGCCGTCTCGACCAATGCGGCCTCGCTCGCACGCAACGCCCGGGTCGGGAAGCGCATGCCGATCGCGCCGGCATCGGCCAGGGAGCCGAACACACCGTCATTGATATGCAGCACGCGCCCCTCTGCATGGGCCCGCACCGCCTCGACCCGGACCACGACCGAGGCGCCGGCCGCGACCAGCGCCCGGCCCGGCTCGCACCAGATACGCGTCGATGCCGGCAGGCCCAGGCGCTGCACGCCCGCAGCGATGGCGGCGAAATAATCATTGAGATCGGGCGGCACCTCGCCCGGATAGGCCACGGGGAAGCCGCCGCCGACATCGACGATGTCGATCGCGACGCCGGAAGCCCGGATCGCCTGGCCCGCCATGTCGAGCGCCCGGCCATAGGCCGCGGGGTCGAGGCATTGCGAGCCGACGTGGAAGCAGACACCGAGACGGCGCGCCACCGGCCGGCCCAGACGCAGCAACTCGGCCGCGGCCTGGACGGTGGCGCCGAACTTGGCCGACAGGTCGAATTTGGCGCTGCCTTTCGGCATGGCGATGCGGATGAACAGCCCCAGATCATCCGCGAACTCGGTGGCGCGGACGATCTTCTCGATCTCCTCGACCGAATCCAGCGAGAAATCGCGCACGCCGTGGCTGAAATAGGCTTCGCGCACCGCCGCTTCCGGCTTGATCGGGTGCATGTAATGAATGTGCGCGTCGGCGAACATCGAACGCACCAGGCGGATTTCGCCGGGCGACGCGCAGTCGAAATGGCGCACCCCGCCACGCCACAACGCGCGCAGCACCGCCGGCTCCGGATTGCACTTGACGGCATAGAGCACGTCGCCGCCGGCCATGCCGGCCGATTTGACGGCACGGGCGAAGCCGCGGCCGAACTGGCCGGCCGTCGCCTTCAATTGATGCGGACGCAGGCATACCACCGGCTCCTGCGGCTGCAGGTCGTGGATCAACGCATCGACCGACATGGCGGCCTGCGGCAGGGAAGGCGGACGATGGCTCGGCGTTGCCGCCGATCGGAAACGTGTCTTGGTCATGCGACACCCCCAAATCCGACCCGTTTTCAACGGGTACGAAGACGAGAATGAAATACTGAGCAGGCCGACGTTTTCTCGCGTCGAGCCGTTTCAAGCGATTTTCAGGAGTGAGGCGAAGCGCCGATCAATTCGGTCTTCGAGCACCCGTGGACATCGGACTTCGAATGTCACTACGGGGCGACCAGGGCTCGCAGGCCCCGATAAAGGTTGCAACCATATCGACCTCCCTCTCGGGACCGGTCCACTAGACCGGATCTGCCAAAAGAGACGCGTTACGTCGTTGCATAACCACTAAAGGGCCATAGGCACGTGCGGTGCGTCAGAACAAGTGCGTTAATTACGCTTTTTCGCCCGCGATGCAAGAGAATTCCGCGGCCGAAAACGCAAAATTTTTGTGACAGTGGAAACTGCGGCAGCCCCTTGATCCCTAAGGGCTTTTTTACAGTTTTTTTATGCCGCCGACGCAGGCCACTTATGCATCAATTCATACCCTCTTCCAGGGAGGTCACGGTCCGATTTTTGCGGGCACCAGATGGGTCATCTCGATGAGCTTTCCGCTCGCGGCATCGACCAGCAGGATCGACTGGTTCCCGTCCGGCCCCTCGATGCGGATCGCCATCCGGTTCCCACCGGCGCCGACCATATCGAGCACCTTGGATTGGGCCGGCAGCTCCAGATTCGCGACTCCGGATTTGGCAGACGCCCCGCCCCCACCCTGGTCATCGCCATGCTTCAGCCGGTGGGCGATGGTCAGCACGATCACGGTGAAGCCCGCCAGGATCAGGATCGCGAGGAAGATGACAATGAACTTCAATACCTTGGTCTGCACCGCTTTCCCTCGCATTTACCTTTTGCCGGGGACGTTGTAACGGATGGATATGGATTCGACCAAGGGCGCGAATGCGCCCATCACCCTTCAGGTATCAGGCGAGGATGCCGGGGAAAGGCTGGACCGGCTGATCGCCACGCGGCAGCCGGAGCTGTCACGCTCGCGCGTCAAGGCGCTGATCGAGGAGGGCCATGTCACGGTCGAAGGCGTCGCCGTGACCGGCGCCTCGACCAAGGTGCGCCCCGGCCAGGAGATTGTCCTCACCATTCCCGCCCCCGTCGCCGATGCGCCGCTGCCGCAGGCGATGGATTTGCCCATCGTCTACGAGGATACGCACCTCCTGGTGCTGGACAAGCCCGCCGGGCTGGTCGTGCACCCGGCGGCGGGCAACCCCGACCAGACGCTGGTCAACGCGCTGCTCGCGCATTGCGGCGACAGCCTGGCCGGCATCGGCGGCGTCAAGCGGCCGGGCATCGTGCACCGGCTGGACAAGGACACGAGCGGGCTGATGGTGGTGGCCAAGGACGAGGTGACGCATACCGCGCTTTCGGCCGCCTTCGCCGAACGGGATATCGAGCGCGCCTATCATGCGGTGGTCTGGGGCACGCCCTCCCCGCGGGAAGGTGTGATCGAGGCGCCGATCGGACGCAGCACCGTCAACCGCCAGAAGATGGCAGTGGCGGCCAAGGGCAAGCATGCGGTGACGGGCTATCGGGTGCTGAAACCGCTGGGGCTGCAGGCGAGTCTGGTCGAATGCCGGTTGCAGACCGGCCGGACCCACCAGATCCGCGTGCACATGACCCATATCGGTCACCCGCTGATCGGCGATCCGGTCTACGGCCGTACCCGGGCGGCTAAGCTCAAAATGTTGGATGAGAAGGCGGCTGCGCTGGTCCGAAACTTCCCGCGCCAGGCGCTGCATGCGGTGTTGCTGGGCTTCGACCATCCGGTCTCCGGCCAACATCTTAGCTTCAAGAGCCAGTATCCTGACGATATCGCAAAGCTGCTCTGCGCCTTAGAACCATTATAGACTGGACAGTATGAAATTCCGCCCGTACTATTTTCACAAATGGTGGGAACGATATCGTTATTCGAGGGGTAATACCCTGGATAAAGGTTAGTTCCAGCGAAATGTGGGGGTGACGTTATGGCAAGCCTTACGTCCGTTCCGAGTGTCACAAGTGACGGGAGCCTGTCCCGCTACCTTCAGGAAATCCGCAAATTCCCCATGCTGGAGGCCGATCATGAATTCATGCTCGCCAAGCGCTGGAAGGAACACGAGGATCCCGAGGCCGCACAGACCCTGGTCACCAGTCATCTACGCCTCGTCGCGAAAATCGCGATGGGTTATCGTGGCTATGGCTTACCTCTGTCGGAACTGATCTCCGAAGGCAATGTCGGCATGATGCAGGCCGTCAAGCGCTTCGATCCCGACCGAGGCTTCCGCTTGGCCACCTATGCCATGTGGTGGATTCGCGCCGCGATTCAAGAATATATCTTGCATTCCTGGTCGCTGGTGAAGATGGGCACCACTGCGGCGCAGAAGAAATTGTTCTTCAATTTGCGCAAGCTGAAGGGTCAGTTGCAACAGATCGACGAAGGCGACATGTCGCCGGAGATGGTCAGCCGCATCGCGACCAAGCTGGAAGTGCCGGAAACCGATGTCATCAGCATGAACCGGCGCCTGTCGAGCCCGGATCACTCGCTGAATGCGCCGATGCGCGCCGATGGCGATGGCGAGTGGCAGGACTGGCTGGTCGATCATACCGACAGCCAGGAAGTGAAGCTGGGCGATCGCGAGGAGCTGGGCCAACGCCGAGGCCTGTTGAAGGACGCGCTGGGCACGCTCAATGATCGCGAGCGCTTCATCCTGACCGAACGCCGCCTGCGCGACGAGCCGGTCACGCTGGAAGACCTCTCGCGCAAGTACAACATCTCGCGTGAGCGCGTGCGCCAGATCGAGGTGCGCGCCTTCGAGAAGCTGCAGAAGTCGATCAAGCAGGCGGCAGTCAGCCTGCGGATGGCTCCAGCCACTTAAACACCGCGAAACGACACTCGGTACGGAAAGGAAGCCGGCCTCTTCGGGGGCCGGCTTTTTCATGGCCGGATGCCGATCGGAGGATAGCTGGCCGGCTGCGGTAATCCCGATTCGAGGCTATCCCACCTTCTTCTGTCCGTTCGTCATACAATTTGGCGAAATGCCGCAGGAATAAACACCTTGCGGCCTTTGTCTCACCCCCGCTAGACGATAACGGACCGACCGTAGCGACTTACCGCATCCACCTTTCGCTATAGCCAGCCCTGGCGATTCGGAGACATTTGCCCATGACCGATATGATGGTCCTGATCGAGCCGATGATTCCGGCGTTGCGGCGCTATGCCAGGGCCCTGCTGCGCGACCGCAGCCTGGCCGACGATCTGGTGCAGGATTGCCTGGAACGTGCCATCACCCGCTGGCATCAGCGCCGGCCCGACGGCGATGCGCGCACCTGGGTCTTTACCATCCTGCACAATCTGGCGATCAACCAGCAACGGCGCGCCACGCGCCGCGGGCCGCATGTGCCGATCGAAGATGCCGGCGACTCAGTCCTCGCCCGCCCCGGCGGCCAAGAGGACCGGCTGCGCCATCATGAGCTGATGGCCGGGCTGGCGGCACTGCCGGAAGAGCAGCGCAGCGTGCTGCTGCTGGTGGCGGTCGAAGACCTTTCCTATGCGGAAGCCGCCAAGGTGCTCAACATCCCCATCGGCACGGTCATGTCACGTCTGGCCCGCGCACGCGAAAAGCTGCTGCGGATCATGGAAACCGGCAGCGCCACCCAGGCGGGCGGCGCGGTCCTGCGGAGGGTGAAATGAGCTCGGAGCGGCCGATCTCGGAAGACGATCTGCACGCCTATGTCGATGGCGCATTGGAAGCGGCGCGTCACGCCGAGGTCGCAGTATATTTGGAGCAGCATCCTGATGTCGCGGAGCGGATCGGCGGCTATGTCCGCCTGCGCCACGAACTACGTGACGGCTTGGCCCCGATCGCCGAGGAGCCGGTTCCGCCGGAGCTGAATCTGCGCCGGCTGATCGAGGCGCGGACCCATCGCCGGCATCGACGCTTCGCCTGGCGCAATGCGGCCGCGGCCGTCATCCTGTTGCTGATCGGCGGCACCGGCGGCTGGGTCCTGCGCGGTAACCTGCCACCCGACCGTGCCAATATGAATGCGATCGCGCAGGAAGCGATGGACAGCTTCAGCGTCTATGGCGCCGACCACGAGCGCCCGGTCGAGTTGGGCCCGGCGGACAAGGCTCAGCTGGCCGGCTGGGTGGCCAGCGTGCTGCGCCACGACGTCACCATCCCCGATCTCTCGGCAGCGGGATATCATTTCATGGGCGGCCGGGTCGTACCGACATCCCATGGGCCGGCGGCGCTGTTCATGTATGACGATGCCAAGGGCAACCGCATCGCCATGCTGGCCCGCCCTGCGGTGATCCGCGAGGCGCCGATGTCGGTGCATGTGACCAGCCAGTTCTGCGGCTATGCCTGGGCCGATAACGGCATCGGCTACGGCCTGGTCAGCGGTGCCTCGGCGGAGAAACTCCACCCCTTGGCGAATGAGATCAGGCGCCAGATCGACCAGAACGCCTGAGCCATATGCCGTCGAATCCGGTCGGAGCGCCTATCCCTTAGGACGTGGGCGGCCCTGCGCCGCTCGCCCTGCTGGTATCTCCGGCACCTCGGGCGGGGCGATATCCTCGCCCCATTCCTCGCGCAGGGTCTTCATCGACGCCTCATGGCCGGCACGCTGCATTTCCAGCCGGTATTCCTTGGCCGCGGTGACCAGCAGCGGCATGCAGCGATAGACCAGCCAGCCGAAGCCTGCGGACATGTAGAGCATGCACCAGACGTAAGGGTTGGACATCATCTCCATCACCATCTGGACCGACGCACCGTCGACCATCAGCTTGATGATGAAGATGGCCGTGGCCGTCAGATTCGGCGCCAGGACGGTGAAGGTCAGCGCGAAGCGGCGATGGTGGTCGATGATATAGGCGACGCCCGTCGGCAGCATGCCGAAGCAGAACAGCAGGAAGGCCGGAAAGGAAACGACGCCCAGCACGACCAGCGTGCACAGGATGAGGATGTTGCCGCTGGGCGAACCGACGCGGCGGCGCGGGCGGCCAGCGACCTGGGGCAGGTTCGCGGCCTTGCCCTTGGCCATGACCGAGTTGGCGGTGGAAGGTGCGGGTGTCTTGGCCATGTCTCAACCCCAGGCGAAATAGAGGCCGAAGGCCAGGATACTGACGATCCCGGACAGGATCATCGAGAGCGAGCCGGCGGTATCGACCGTCTCCTCGCGCAGATATAGTTTCCGGCGCTCGCACATGGCGATGCCGGCCTGGGCCGTGGTGAACTCGGCACGCGCGGCCGCGAATTCATCGGCATCCTTCTGATGATCCTCGGGATTGTCGAGATACTGCACCAGCCGCGTGAGCTGGCCGGATGCCACCTCCTCTTCCAGCTTGTCCTGCATCTTCTGCCGGGTCTTGCGGTTGCGGAAGCGCTCGATGAACATCTTGGCCTGCTTGGCGAAGACGCGGGACAGCGCCGGCAGGGAATTGGGGCCGTATTCCGCCTGCAGCAAGGCCAGCGCATAGAGCATCGACAAGAGCCGGATCGTCGGATCCGGGTTGCTCATGCTGATCCACAGCTTGTCGTCGATGCGGCGGATGTTGCGGGCGATGAAGGCGGCGATGTGCCGGTCGATCGGCAGGAATTCGATGGCGCCCGCGGCGGCCGCCCGCTCCAGGGCCGGCATCAGCTCCTCGAGCGTCGTGATATGCGCGGTCTCGATGAGTGGGCTCAGGCAATGGAGCTTGGGATTGAGCTCATAGACCACCCGCTCGATGCCATAGGCGTATTTCGTGTCGGACAGCCAGTTGTAGAGCTTATCGAAATCACGCGATATCTGCGGCAGGTAGTCCGACCAGCGCGACGGACGCTGCTGGCGGCACCAGAACTGCACCAGGCGCGTACGGATGATCTCGGCAATAGCGTTGACTTCCCCGCCGCGCATCATGGCGGCGGCCAGCGCCGGGCCGATGCCCGAGGAGAAGAGGCTGAGACCCCGATAGCGCAGAGGTGCCGGCGGATCGAGCACGATGGCGACCCGCGCCACCTTGCGTGCGCTCTGGAAGGCACCGCTATCTTCGTCCATCGTCGCCTGCAGCACGCGCACGGCGATGTGCTTGTCGGAGAGCGAACGCGACAACCAATTGGCCAGGCCCGAACCCATCAGCGCATCCATGGCGCCGTCGCTGGATTTGGTGATCGCCTGGGCAAGCTGGCGTGTCGACCAGCATTCGATGCCGTTAACCTCGAAGGGGCGGCTCGCCTTGCCCGCGCCGACCGAGGTCTTGACGTTCATGCGCCGGCCGTTCAGCCAGTGCTCCAGCTCCTGCACCGCCCAGCGGTCACCCGGCTCGTCGAGCAGCAGACCGCGCACCAGCTCGCTGACCCGGCCGGACAGATGCCGGTCACCGGACAGCGCGGCGAAGGAACCGAATTGAAGCTTGCGTTCGAGGAGATCCTCGTCCGGCCGGCCCTCGCCCGGCGGCATGCCGGTGTGGAGATAGACGATGGTCGCACCCAGCGCGTAGAAATCATCGGCGAAGGTGCCGCTGCCGCGCCCGATGGGCGAGGCCATCATGTTTTCGATGGTCTCGTAGGCCGCCGGCTGGTAGAGGCCCGCCGGCGCACTGATGCAGTCGCCCAGGATCGCCTGGCTGCGCGCCGGGCTGGGGAACAGGATGTTGGTCGGCCGGATGGCGCGGTGGGTGATGCCCTCGACCATGAAGGCGCGCATCGCCGGCAGGATCGGCGTCAGCAGCTTCTCGGCGATCTGGTCCTCGTTCCAGGGCTCGAGAGGCATCCCCTCTTCCTCGATCAGCCTGCCGCCCAGCGGCTGCTCGAAGACCAGCACCTC
Organism: Allostellaceae bacterium; assembly: GCA_035491935.1. Lineage (GTDB taxonomy): Bacteria > Pseudomonadota > Alphaproteobacteria > ATCC43930 > CGMCC-115725 > DATJJW01. The sequence goes on from DATJJW010000164.1 coordinate 29,456, forward strand.
GGCATTACGCTGCATGCTCGCGACATGCACCGTGCCGGTATCGACCGGCGTCAGCACCGCCGGATTGCGGATCAGCTTGAGGGTGGTGAGCGCCGCCACGCGCATCGGCAGCTGCGGATCGGGCACCAGCGCGAAATAGGCGTTGCCGGGGTTCCTGAGATCGACGGCCTTGTAGGCCGGGACACCCGGTGAGGCCATTTCCGGCACCTGCATGCCGAATTTGATCTCGTAGCGATCATGCAGCCGAGCTTCAGCCACGCCAGCCCATCCCCAAAGGTTCCCCTCGCACCACGATACGGCACGCCATCGGGCAAACTAGCGCCCCCTTGGTAAACGAATCGTATCCGCTTAGGGAACCGAGCCGGGGTCGGCCGGCAGCGGGACGGCCGGCCGCAGATCAGTCGGCAAACGGATCGTGCACCAAAACCGTGTCTTCGCGCTCCGGGCTGGTCGAGAGCAGCGCCACCGGCGCCTCGATCAGCTCCTCGATGCGGCGGATGTATTTGATCGCCGTCGCCGGCAGCTGGGCCCAGGAACGCGCACCGCGCGTGCTCTCGCCCCAGCCTTCCAGCGTCTCGTAGATCGGCTCGATCTTGGCATCGGCCGGCAGGTTCGGCGGCAGATAGTCGACAACCTCGCCCTTGTAGCGATAGCCGACGCCGACCTTGATCTCCTTGAAGCCGTCCAGCACGTCGAGCTTGGTCAGCGCGATGCCGTGGATGCCGCCGACCTTGATCGCCTGGCGCACCATGGTCGCGTCGAACCAGCCGCAACGACGCTTGCGGCCGGTGACGGTGCCGAATTCGTGACCGCGCTCGCCGAGCGTCTGGCCGATATCGTCATGCAGCTCGGTCGGGAACGGACCGCTGCCGACACGGGTGGTATAGGCCTTGGTAATGCCCAGCACATAGCCCACCCCGCTCGGCCCCATGCCGGAGCCGGCCGCTGCCTGGCCGGCCAGCGTGTTGGACGAGGTGACATAGGGATAAGTGCCGTGGTCGACATCGAGCATGGCGCCCTGCGCGCCTTCGAACAGGATGCGCTTGCCCCCGCGCTTGGCGTCGTCCAGCAGCTGCCACACGGCCGCGCCATAGGGCAGGACCTGCGGTGCCAGCTCTTTCAGGCTCTCGATCAGCGGATCGCGCGCCACCGTTTCGGCGCCCAGCCCCTTCAGGAGCGCGTTATGGTGGACGAGCAGCGCATCGACCTTGGCCGGCAGCGTGTCGAAATCCAGCAGATCGCAGACGCGGATCGCGCGGCGGCCGACCTTGTCCTCATAGGCCGGGCCGATGCCGCGGCCGGTGGTGCCGATCTTGTTGACGCCGCTGGCCGCCTCGCGCGCACGGTCGAGCTGGGCGTGCAGCGGCAGGATGAGGACGGCGTTCCAGGCGAGCTTCAGCATGGACGGGTCGATCGACACGCCCTGGCCGCGCACCGTCTCGATCTCCTTGAGCAGCGCCCAGGGATCGACGACCACGCCGTTGCCGATGATCGACAGCTTGCCACGCACCACGCCGGACGGCAGCAGGCTCAGCTTGTAGGAGACGTCGTTGATGACCAGCGTGTGGCCGGCATTGTGACCGCCCTGGAAACGCACGACGATATCGGCGCGATTGGACAACCAGTCGACGATCTTACCCTTGCCTTCGTCGCCCCACTGGGCGCCGATGACGGCGACATTGGCCATATCAATTGCTTCCTTGCAATGGCGCGACGCTGCCGTCGCGGTAGAGGTGCGTGCAGCCGAGCCGGGCGGCGTCCTGGGCAGCATCGCCCTGGGACAGCGCCATGACGGTGATCCAGCCCTCGGCCCTCAACTTTGCTCCCGCTTCGCGCGGGGTGCCATAGGGCAGATAAAGTTTGGGCGTCGGCTTCGGCTCGGGTGCTGCGCGCACGGCGGTGTCGGTATAGAGGGTGAAGCCTGTCGCCGGCTCGATCAAGGGGTTGGCCAGCGTCACCACCGCGCCGTCGGCCGAGCCGCCGGGCTGCGCATTATAGCGCCCGCCCCGGCCGAGCTCGCCCCGGACGTTGCGGGCGAAGAAGGTGAAGCTGACGCCGGTATGATACTCGAAACCGCGATTCTCGACCGGGTCGATGGTCAGGCTGAGATCGGGCAAGGCGCTGCGGATGAGCAACGCCACATCGCGCAACCGCGCCAGCTCCGCCATGGCTTCGGGCGTGAGCTGCAGGGTCCCGAGCTTGGCAAGACCGGCCTCGACCGGCCCCGCCGCCGTCATCAGCACCGACAGGATCTGGGCCACCGGCCCGCCCAGCGCCTGCACCTTCGCCGCGTCCTTATGCGCCAGCGCGTCGCGTACGGCCTGCGCCACCCGCTCCGGCACGTCCAGGCCGCGCAGCACCGCCGGCACCAATGTGGGCATGGTGAGATCGACCGACAGGCCAGTGACGCCGATGGCGCTCAGCGCCTCGACCGCCAGCAACACGACCTCGGCGTCAGCCTCGGGCGCGTCCGAGCCGATAAGCTCGGCGCCGACTTGGCCGAATTGCCGTTCGGGGCGCAGCTGGCTGCCGCGCACGCGCAGCACTTGGCCGGCATAGGAGAGACGCAAGGGGCGCGGCGACTTCACCAGCCGGGTCGTCGCGATGCGCGCCGTCTGCAAGGTCATGTCGGCGCGGACGCCGATCATGCGCTGCGAGATCGGGTCCATCATACGGAAGGTTTCCTGCGCCATGGCGGCGCCGGGACCACCGAGCAGGCTTGCCTCGAACTCGACGAGCGGCGGCTTGACACGCTCATAGCCATGGGCCTGAAGCGTCGCCATCAGCGCGTTCACGACATCGGCCTCGACCCGTGCCTCGGGTGGCAGCAGATCGCCGAGACCGGCGGGCAGAAGAGCGGGATGCAGTGTGTCGTCCATGGCAGCCGGAATAGCCGGTTTGGCGGCACACGGCAATGGCTGAGGCGGGATAGCCGGTCTGTATGGCGCGCCGATGCTGGCCGCCACGCCTGGCTCACCCAGCCAAGAACGACGATACGACGGACCGGGCCAATTAGTTGCATTCACAAGCTTTAGCGGAGGTATCCGTTTTTTGCATTTGTACCGATTG
>DATJJW010000165.1:0-5319 GCA_035491935.1 Allostellaceae bacterium
CATTCATGTCGGTTTCGGGCAGCAGCACGGCGAATTCCTCGCCGCCATAGCGGGCGACCAGATCCTGCTTGCGGACCACGCCGCTGCGCAAGGCGCCGGCGATGGCGCGGAGACAGGCATCGCCCTGCAGGTGGCCGTAAAGGTCGTTATAGGCCTTGAAGGCATCGGCATCGACCATGATGAGGGCGAGCGGCTTGCCGCCCTGGCGGGCGTCGCGGAAGGCCAGTTCCAGCGCCTCGTCCAGGCGGCGGCGGTTGGCGAGGCCGGTCAGCGCGTCGCTGCTTGCCGCCTGCCGGTCGCGATAAGCCGCGCGTTCCTTGACCAGTGCGATCATGCCGAAGCTCAGCATCAGAACGAAGCCCTGGGCCGACAGCGCCATCAGCGGGAAGGTGGTGAAGCTGATGTAGTTCTCCTGGTTCGGCCCCGGATCGACGGCTCGGAAAAGGCCGAAGCCCAGCGAGATCAGGCATTGCAGCCCCAGGATGCCGATCAGCCACCAACGGGCGACCTTGGCCTCGCCCTTCAGCCGCCACAACTCGCGGGCGGCCAGGCCATAAGCGGGCGCGATCATCAGGTTGGCGACGGCGACACGCACGCCCGATTGCGCCATGAAGGCCGGCAGGCAACATAGGCCCACCCATATCAGCCCCGGTATCACCAGCGCCCAAGGCAGGATGCGCTTGGCTGTGAGCGCCCGGCACGACATCCACAGACAGCCGGCCGCCACCAGCATCACCGGATTGGTGATGATGATCGCCGGACCGTTCGGCAAGATGACGCGAGTAGCGAAGGCTGCGGTGGCCAACAGCGTGGCGGCCATCATCCACAGCAGCGCGTGCTGCCGGCGGTCCTGCAACCAGATCACCAGATAGGAGCTGCTGGTGGCGAGGATCGCCAGAATCATGGTCACCAGCAGAGTAGGTGGGTCGAGGAGCATCAGATCGCCGATCGTGAAACACGAGGTGCGCGATGCCATGCGGGACGCCATGCTCCCGCTCCGTCAGCCATCCCATGGTAGCGTTGGGGATGGCGCTCACATCGCCGTCATCGGGCTCTATCAACCCCAGACGGCCTTAAGATTTCCTTGCCGTGCTAGCGTCTCACGACCACGACCTCGTCCGGATCGGGGATGAGACGGATATCCGATCCGGCGCCTGGGTCGATACGGCGGGCAGCGGCGAGGCTGGCATGGACCAGCAGTCGGGAATCGTCCGTAGCCGTCACCTTCATCTCCCAGAAGCTGCCTTGATAGACGGCGCTGGATATCCGGCCGACAAGACCGGTGCCGCTGGGTCCCGCACGCTCCAGATTGAGGCTGCCGGGGCGGATATAGGCATGCACCGGGCTGCCGGCCCTGAGGCTCGCATCGGCGTCGAGCCGGGCCGTGAAGGTGCCGAGGCCGGTCGCGATGGTGGCGAGGCCCTGGGCGTCCACGCCTTCGATCATGCCGTCGAGGATATTGTACTTGCCGATGAATCCGGCGGTGAAGGGGTGGCGCGGGCGCTGGAACACGGTCTCGGGCGTGCCCTGCTCGACGACGCTGCCCTGATTCATGACGATGATGTGGTTGGAGAGCGCCATCGCCTCGTTCTGGTCGTGGGTGACGAAGATCGTCGTCAGATGCGTGCGCTCGTGCAGCTCCTTGATCGTGTCGCGCATCTGGTCGCGCAGGCGCACATCCAGATTGGACAGGGGTTCGTCGAGCAGCAGGATCTTGGGCTGCATGACCAGGGCCCGCGCCAGCGCGACGCGCTGCTGCTGGCCGCCGGAGAGCGCGGAGGGCTCGCGGCCGGCGTAATCCTGCAAATCCACCATGGCCAGGGCCGCTTCGGTCCGCTGGCGAATCTCGGCCTTGGACAGGTGGAACTTGCCGCTTTCCAAGGGGAAGGAGACGTTATGGAACACGTCCATATGCGGCCAGATGGCATAGGACTGGAACACCATGGCGATCGGCCGGCGATTGGCCGGGACCAGTGTCTTGGTGGCCGAGGAGAAGACCGTGTTGCCGTCGATGGCGATCTCGCCCGTGCTGGGCTTCTCCAACCCCGCGATCATGCGCAGTGTCGTGGTCTTGCCGCAGCCCGACGGGCCTAGCAAGGTCACGAACTGACCGGCGGCGACAGTGATGTCGATGCCCTTGACGACCGGGTTGGGGAGACCGGCATAGGCTTTCACCAGCTTGGTGATCTTGAGCATGTCCGTTTCTATCCGAACAATTCTAGCTAAAGGGACCAGGAGACGCCGCGTCGCCGCGACAGCCAATAGATGACGCCGAACAATACCAGCACCATCAATACGATAAGCACGCCGGCCGCTGCCGCCATGGGAAAGGCGCCGTTCTCCCACAGGGTGTAGACGGCGATCGACAGGAGCTGCGAGGAGGGGGAGTAGAGGAAGATCGCGGTCGAGACCTCGCGGAAGACCGTGATCACCGTATAGACGAAGCCTGCCAGCAGCGAGGGCATCAGCAGCGGCAGGTAGATTTTGCGGAACACCCTGGACCAGACGGCGCCCGCGACCAGTCCAGCCTCCTCCAGCTCGTCCTTGATCTGGATCATGCCGCTGGTCATGTAGCGCATGCCGTAGGGGATGTGGGTGGTGACGAAGGCGATGATCAGCAGCGACAGCGTGCCGTAGAGATTCACCGGCAGGGGTGCCACCAGATACCAGAACAGGATGCCGATGCCGATGATGATGCCCGGCATGGCGATCGGTACGAAGACCAGCAGATCGAGCAGCCAACGGCCCCGCACCTTGGTCTTGACCGTGATGTAGGCGGTCAAGGTCGTCAGCAGCATGGTGATAGCGCCGGTCGCGAGCGCGGCGATGACGCTGTTGATCACGGCACCGACCACGTCCGGATAACGGAAGACGTTGAGGTAGTTCTGGATGGTCAGCCGCGACAGCACCTGCCAGGACGGCAGCTGGTAGGCCGGCAGCAATGAGGACCATAGGATGGCGCAGAGCGGCCCCAGCGCCGTCACCAGGAACATGACGCCGAACAGCCCCGCGGCCGGCCAGCGCCAGGCGCCCAGCGGGGTCAATTGGGGTTTGAAGTTCTTGCCGGTGATGGTGGCGTAGCGGTTGCGGTTCCGCGTCGTGCGGTTGGAGAGATACAGCCCGCCGATACACAGTACCAGGAGCACGTCGCCGATGACCGAGGCCTGGCCGTAATTGGGCGGGAAGCTCTGGATCGCCGCGTATATCTGGCTGACGAACACGAAGATGTGCGCGGGCGTGCCGATGAGCTGCGCCACCTCGAAGCCCGAGATCACGCGAATGAAGATCAGCAGCGCCGCGCCGAGGATGCCGGGCCAGGCCAGCCGCAGCGTCACACGCCGGAACACGCCCCAGGCACCGAAGCCGGCGATGAGTGCCGCCTCCTCCAGCGATGAATCGATGGCGGAGAAGACCGAGATCGACATGAGGAAGGCGAGCGGCGCGTTGTGCAGCGCCTCGACCAGGATCATGCCGGGCAGGGAGTAGATATTGAACAGCGTGTGGCCGGTGAGCGCATTGAAGACGGCGTTGTAGATGCCGATGCGCGGCGACAGCAGCAGGATCCAGGCGATGGCGTAGAGCACGCCCGGCACGATGAACGGGATGATGACCGCGACGAAGGCGAAGCGTTTGCACGGCATGTCCGAACGGACATAGAGCCAGCCGAACCCGACGCCCAGCACGGTTGCGGCCGCAGTGGCGCAAGCCGCGAAGATCAGCGAATTGCCAAGCAGCCGATAGAAGATCGGACTGGAGAAAAGCCGCTGGAAATTGACCAGCGACCAATGGCTGGCGGGGCTGAGAAAACTGCTCTGGAGACTGGAGACGATCAACGTCACCAGCGGCACCAGGGCCAGATAGGCCACGATCGCGGCGACCGCGATCAGGATGATCGTGTCGGTGCGCAGGCCGGCGAATGAACGAGAGCGTGGCAAGCCGAGCCGATTGCTTGTCATGCCGTCTCCTTTTTCATCCGCCGGCTCCCACTCAGCCCTTGATCATGGTCAGGATCTGCTGGGTCGAACGGACCCGCCCCATCCGGGGGAAGACCCGCTGCATGAAGTGATGGTGGTTGTCCATCTGATGCGAGGTGCAGGCATCTTCAGCATAGACGACATTGTAGTCGAGGTCGCGGGCCGAGAAGGCGGTCGAGGCGACGCCGACATCGGTCGAGCCGCCGGACAGGATGATCGTGTCGATCTTCCGCGTGCGCAGCGCCAGGTCCAGATAGGTCTGGTGGAAGGCGCTCCAGCGGTATTTCGGGATGTGATAATCGGCCTCGATCGGCTTCAATTCGTCGATGATGTCGACTTCCCAGGACCCGACATGGAACAGGTGCAGGCTGGTGCCCGGCGCCACGGGGCGCATCTTGTTGTCGGTGTCGCGCAGCACCTTGGCCGTGGTTAGGTCGTCGGCACGATGATTGGCGGCGGCATAGGCCACCATCATGTTCGTCTCGCGCGCCTTCTTCAGCAGCGCCGCGGCGTTCGGGACCACGGTCTCGTAGCGCTTCCTGGTATCCGGATCGTCCTTCTTGACGTGCCCGTTCAGCATATCGAAGAACAGCAGGCAGGTCTTCTCGGGGATGATGTCGATCTCCATCGGCGTGGCCTTTCCTGTTAGTGCGGGCGGGGCCGTTTCCGTCCCCCGAGACGGGGACGGCGCTCCCGTATTTGAAACATTGCAGCGAAGTCCTGCGAAGGACGGTCAGTCTAGAGAAGGTGGCAAGTCTGTCAACCGCCCTCGACCATTACAATGATAGTAGTTTGTAAGAATGCGGCAGAATCCCATTAATTGAAAAAATAGCGAACAATGCCTGTAAATAGTCTTGGAAGGACGCGCCAATGCTTGGCGTCCTCGCGGATTTCTTTATCGTCTTGGCATTGACACGATCGGCGGGACCGCCATACCGTGCCGGAAAAGGCAGCCGGAAGTTCAACCCGGCACGAGGGGTTCAACGGAGGAATGATGACCGTCATGCGAGGTTTCAAGCCTGTTTCCGTCTCTTGTCTGATCCTGGGGCTGAGCCTGGGTCTGGGCATGACCCCGGTCACGGCGCGCGCCGACAATGCCGCCGCCGACATCGCGACTGGCGCCCAGAAGGAAGGTGCGCTCACCTGGTACGCCGCGATGCTGCCGGCAGAGGCGAAGGCGCTGGCCGACGAATTCCAGAAGCAATATCCCAAGATCAAGGTGAACTACGTCGTGATGCGGGCGAACCAGATCCCGATCCGCATCTCGACCGAGCAGCGCGCAGGCAAATACGACGTCGACGTGACCTCGGCCAGCGCCTGGCAGGTGGCGGCCCTGGAACCGGCA
>DATJJW010000166.1:0-63220 GCA_035491935.1 Allostellaceae bacterium
CTCCAGCCGCCTTCGTCGATATAGGCTTGCAGCCCCGCGCCATAGGCGCCGGGCTTCGAGCCGAAGACGCGAGCCGCCGCCCGGCGCTGGGCGGTCTCGGTGTCGAGACCGGCAGCGACCAGGCGCTGCGTCTCTTCCCGCGTCTTGAAAGCCATCGGGTTCATCTCATCCGGTTCCTCCAGCGCCGCCACGGCACGGGCGGCGGAATCGACCAGCGCCAAGAGATTGGGAAACGCGTCACGGAAGAAGCCCGATACACGCAGCGTGACATCGACCCGGGGCCGGTCGAGCACCGTGACCGGGATGATCTCGAAGCCGGTGACGCGGGCCGTGACCGGCTCCCAGACTGGCCGCACGCCCATCAGCGCCAGCGCCTGGGCAATGTCGTCGCCGCCGGTGCGCATATTGGCCGTGCCCCAGGCTGAAAGCGCGACGCTGCGCGGATAGTCACCATGGTCCTGGACATGTCGCTCGATGATCGCGCAGGCCGACCGCCAGCCCAGCGTCCAGGCTGCAGCCGTCGGCACCATGCGCGTATCCAGCGAATAGAAATTACGCCCCGTCGGCAGCACCTCCGGCCGACCGCGGCTGGGCGCGCCGGAGGGACCGGGCGGCACGAAGCGGCCGGCCAGACCCTTCAGCAGGCCATCGATCTCGGCGGCACCACTGTTATCCAGTGCTGGTGCCAGCGCCTTCTCGATCCAGTCGAGCACGAGCTGGGTACGCGGCAAATCCAGTGCCGCCTCGCCTGAAACCAGACGCTTGGCCAACGCCTCCAAACGTTCGATCGTATCGCCTTCCGTGCGCCACGGCATGGCGCCGGCGAGGATAGCGGGCCGAGGGCCGGTCCAATCCCGCGAGAAGGAAGCAGCAAGCGGGTCGAAGCCGAGATCCAGATCATCGGCCAGCGCGCGGATCAGCGAGGCTTGGTGCGGCTCGGCCCCTCGCGGTGCCCGGGCCAGCGCCAGCAGCAGGTCGATACGCTGCTCACTCTCCGGTGCCCGTCCGAAGACATGCAGCCCGTCGCGGATCTGCAACTCCTTGAGGTCGCAGAGATGAGCATCGAGCCGGGTCAGCGCCGCTTCCGTATCCATGCCGGAATTCAGGCCGCAATCCTTGTCGAGCCCGCTCGAGGCTGCGAGATCGAGAATGTCTCGACCGATGAGCTGGCGGCGGCGCGGGTCGAGGCCGGATGCGGCGAAATATTCGTCGACCAGCGCCTCGAGCTTGGCGAGCGGCCCGTAGTTCTCCGCCCGCGTCAAAGGCGGCGTCAGATGGTCGATGATGACCGCGGATGCCCGGCGCTTGGCCTGGCTGCCCTCACCCGGATCATTGACAATGAAGGGGTAGAGATGCGGCATCGGACCGAACACCGCCTCCGGCCAGCAGGTCTCGGACAGCGCCACCGCCTTGCCCGGCAGCCATTCCATGGTGCCGTGCTTGCCCATATGCACGAGCGCGTGAGCGCAGAAGCCATGGCGCAGCCAGAAATAGAATGCCAGATAGCCATGCGGCGGCACGAGGTCGGGATCGTGATAGCTGGACGCCGGATCGATATCGTAGCCGCGCGAGGGCTGCAGCCCAATGACGACATGGCCGAAACGGATCAGCGGCAGACGAAAACCATGCGCGGGATCGAGCAATCGATCCTGCTCGGGCGTACCCCAGCGTTCGAGCACGGCTTGGCGCAGCGTTTCCGGCAGCGCCTCGAAATGCCGACGATATGCCGCCAGCGCCAGATGCTCCGATGCTGGACGCGACGGGTCGGCATTGGTCGGGCCCTGGCTCAGGCGCCGCATCAGCGCATCGCCATCCCGGGGGATCTCGCCGACATCATAGCCGGCCCCTGCCATGGCCCTCAGCGCGGTCAGCAGACCATTGGGCGTGTCCAGCCCGACGCCGTTGCCGATACGGCCATCCTTGTTCGGGTAATTCGCCATGACGAAGCCGACACGGCGCTCAGCGGACATGGTCATGCGCAGATCGCACCAGGCCTTCGCCAGCGCCGCAACGAAGCGGATGCGGTCCGGCACCGAACGATAAGGCGTAAGATCGGCCTGGCTTTCGGGCTCCCGGGATGGCGGCGCCTTGAATGAGACGGCACGAGAGATGAGCCGGCCATCGATCTCCGGCAGCGCCACATTCATGGCGAGGTCGCGAGCATCGAGGCCGCGCAGTCCCTCCCGCCAGGCCGTCTCGCCGGAACCCGCGAAAGCAACTTGGATTACGGGGCAATCGGCGCGGTCGAGCACGGTGCCGGCCGTCTTCCCTGGCGTCGCCACGGCAAAGGCTGTGGCGTTCAGGATGCAGCCGGGGCCCGTCTCTGCCAGCAAGCCGCCCAACAGCGCTACGGAATGCGGGTCGCGCAAGCTCTGGACATAGACCGGCAGCGGATTGTGGCCAGCATCATTCAGCGCCGCGATCAGATCATCGACCGGGGCCAGATTGGCCGCCTGCACCAGAGCCCGGTAGAAGACGATGCCGACAACCGGCCGTCCTTCCATCCAATGCCGGCGGAGATCGACCAGGGTTTCGGCGCCCCCCGGCCAGTAGAGGCCGGCATGGGGCAGCGAGGTCGGCGGCGGGGGCGCCTCGGCCCGGCCCAGGAAGTGAGCGCAAGCCTGCAAGAACAGGGCGGCATTGCGCTCGCCGCCCTGGATCAGATAACGCCACAAGAGATCGGCCTGGTCGGCCGGCAAGGTCGAGGCGGCCGCCAGTCCCCGATCCGGCTTGTCGTCACCAGGCAGGAAAGCGACTGGCACGCCCTGCTCGGCCGCGACCTCGGCGATACGGCGCACGCCATAGGGCCAATAGCTCTCGCCGCCAAGCAGTCGCACCACGACCAGCCGGGCTTGGGCGATGACATCATCGGCATAGAGATCGACCGAGAGGTTGTGACGCAGCCTCATGAGATTCGCGAGGCGCAGGCGTGGAGCGTCCCCACCCGCATGCCTGTTGGCGGCGGCCAGGCAGGCGATCTCGCTGTCGGCGGCGCTCAGCACGACGATCTCGGCAGGCGTTTGCCCGAGATCGACGGCCGTGTCGTCACCCGATATCTCGCCGGGCCTGGTCGCCAGCAGATGCATCAGGCAGCCAGCGCCTCGGAGATCGCCGCCTGGTCCAGCCCCTTCTGGCCAATGACCACCAGATGGCCGCCACGCGCCTCAGCCGGCTTCCACGGCCGGTCGTAATAATGCTGTACCCGGCCACCGACCGCCTGCAGCACCAGGCGGAAGGGCTTGGCCTGCACGTCCAGGAAACCTTTGACGCGCAGGATGTCGTGGGCGGTCATCACATCCTCGATGCGCTTGGCGAAACCCACGGGGTCCGCGATCGCGCCGATCTTGACTGCGAAGCTCTCGAAATCATCGTGGTCATGGCCTTCCTCCGCGTCGTGATGCGAGGGGCGCTGGGCCAAATCATCCTCGGCGGCGGCGTTCAGACCCAGCAGCACGGATACCGGCACGGCGCCGTGGCTCGCTTCCACCACCTTGACTGCCGGGCGCAGCTGGCCGCCGACATCGCGGCGCAAAGCCTCGATGGCCGGTTGATCCAACAGGTCGCATTTGTTGAGGATGACGAGGTCGGCGCAGAGCAACTGGTCCTCGTAGACCTCCTCCAGCGGATTGTCGTGATCGAGCGAGGGGTCGGCGGCACGCTGGGCCGCCACCGCCTCCGGATCATCGGCGAACCGGCCCGATGCCACGGCCGCGCCATCGACTACGGTCACCACGCCATCGACCGTCACCCGTGCCTTCACCTCCGGCCAGGCGAAAGCCTGGACCAATGGCTTGGGCAGCGCCAAACCCGAGGTCTCGACGACGATATGCTCAGGCGGGTCCGGCCGATCGAGCAGCTTGGACAAGGTCGGCAGGAAATCATCGGCGACCGTGCAGCAGATGCAGCCATTGGCCAGCTCGACCAAATCCTCCTCCTTGCAGTTCTCGACACCACATCCCAGCAACAGCTCGCGATCGATGCCGAGCTCGCCGAACTCGTTGATGATGAGGGCGATCCGGCGGCCGCCGGCATTCTCGATCATGTGGCGGACCAGGCTGGTCTTGCCCGCACCCAGGAAACCCGTGACGATGGTGGCGCCAATCTTGGTCATGGGATTTTTGCTCATGGAACGTAGTGACCTTTGAGGGTGAGCGGCAACCCGGCCGCCACGAAGAGGACGAGATCGGCGATGCTTGCGACCCGTTGATTGACGATGCCGGCATGGTCGCGGAAGGCGCGGGCCAGCGCATTGTCCGGCACGATGCCGAGGCCGACCTCAGTGGCGACCAGCACGACCGGCACGGGGGCGCGATCGAGCGCCACCAGCAGGGTTTCGGTCTCGGCCGAAATATCGCGGTCGGCCTGCAGCAGGTTGGTGAGCCACAGGGTCAGGCAATCGACCAGCACCGGCCGTTCGGCCGTGGCGATGATGCGGGCAATGTCGCAAGGCTCCTCGATCGTCTGCCATTGGGTCCCACGCCGGCTGCGATGCTTTGCGATGCGCTCGGTCATCTCGCCGTCATGCGCCTGGCCGGTGGCGAGGTAGAGTGCCGCCCCCTGGCGCAGCACGAGGCTTTCCGCCAGCCGGCTCTTGCCGGAACGGGCGCCGCCCAAAATCAACGTGATGCCCGGTAACGTTATGCCCGGCAAGCCGGTCATGGATCCCCCTTCTCGCCCCGAGAATGGTTGCGACAATCAAGGATCCGGGGAGGTCTCCTGGCTCGGGGTCATCGATCGGCAGGCCTTCCCGGCAAGTCCGCCCGAAGACGGGACATGCCAGTGGCATCATCCGCCGATCTCACCGCATACAGTTGCGGGGGCAGCGCCGGCCTCGGGGACCTTGCCCCTTACCGGACTTCCCTGTCCCGGATCGATGGCCTTCGATAGCACGGCTTCAGCGGTAAAGCACCACGCTATCACGCCGATGCTCCCAGCCTTCGCGCTGGAGAAGCGGCGTGTCGTCTTGGCTCGCCGGGTGGCCCAGGCAGAAATATCCCAGGAAGACCCAGTGCAGCGGCACGTCGAGCAGGCGGGAGACCTCCTCCGGGTCGAGGATCGAGATCCAGCCGAGCCCCAGCCCCCGGCTGCGCGCCACGAGCCAGATCGTGTGCAGCGCCGCCACGGCGGAATAGGCCGCGGTCTCCGGCATGGTACGGCGGCCGAGACCATGGCCTTGCCCGGGATTATTCTCGGCGAAGAGCGCGAATTGCACCGGCGCCTGGTCCATGCCCTGGAGCTTGAGCCGGGCATAGAGCGCAGCGCGCTCGCCCGAGAACCCGGCCAGGGCCGCCTCGTTGCAGCGTTGGAAATTCTCGCGCAGCGCCTGGCGGCGCGCCGGATCGTCGACCGCCACAAAACGCCAGGGTTCCGACAGCCCGACCGACGGCGCCAGCGAGGCATATGACACCAGCTCCTCCAGCGTGCCCTCGGGCAAGGGATCGGTCAGGAAATCGCGCTGGTCGCGGCGCCAGGCGAGCAATTGCTCGAAGCGGTCGCAGAAATCCCGGTCGAAGACGGGGGGCGCATGCATGGTTGGCGGCTTAGCGGGGTGGCCGGTTGACATAATGCACCTTCCAGGACTCCTTGCCGTCGATCAGGAAATGGTCGAGACGAGTGACCGAAAGGTTGCCGATGGTGAGCGACAGCGCATTCGCCGGCGGCAGGCCCAACGCCACAGCGACAGCGGCGCGGATCGTGCCACCATGGGCGACGGCGATGATGTCCTGGAGCGTGTGGCTGCGGGTAATGCGCTTGATGCCACTGGAAACGCGTTCCAAGAGATCGACGAAGCTTTCGCCCTGGGGCGGCCGCTTATGCGCCGGTGCCACCCAGAACTGATGATAATCCTGACGCGACGGATCGGCCAGCTCGGCATAGGTCATGCCCTGCCAGGCGCCGAAATCCTGCTCCGCGAAATCGCGTTCGGTCACCACGCCCTCGCCCGGAAATTTCTCGGGCCCGGTGAGGCCGGCCGCGACGATGGCCGCCGCCGTCTGATGGGTACGCTGCAAATCGCTCACGACCCAGGCGGCTTGCCCCGGCAGGATCTTCGCCAACCCCTCGAAGGCCTCGACATCGCTGGTTTCGCAAGGCGGGTCGGAGCGGCCATATAGCCGCCCCTGGTTGACCGTCACCGGCGCGTGCCGCACCCACCACCAGCGCGTCGAAGTCGATGGCAGTGCGGAATCGATGCTCATGGACGGAATTCCCTCGATATCAGCCGATCGCCAGGTTGATGGCGACCAGGGCCGCCACCTCGGCCGCCTGCTGGGCCGCCCCCAGCACATCGCCGGTGTAGCCGGCGATTTGGCGCCTGGCAAGACAGCCGATGAGCGCAGTGGCAATGCCGACCGCGGCCACGACGTCGATGCCGTGGCCCAAACCCAGGGCACTGATGGCGATGATCGCCGCCAAGAGGATGCCGACGCCGGCGGCCCCGCTTTTCGGGCGCCCGGCATCGCGGCCGAGCCCGTCGGCTCGGGCGGGCGCGAGACAGCGCATGAGCATCGGCAGTCCGGCGCGCGAGGCGGCATGGATCACGATCAACGTGGCGGTCAGCGCCTCGCCGCCATGGGCGGCCGCGACCGAGATGAGCGCCACGCGCAATCCCAGGACCAGGATCAACGCCACCGCGCCGTGGGCGCCGATGCGGCTGTCACGCATGACGGCAAGCTTGCGTTCCCTGTCGACGCCGGCGCTGAAACCATCGGCGCTGTCGGCGAGCCCGTCCTCATGCAGGCCGCCGGTCGCGAGCACCGAGGCGCCCACCGCGACCAAGGCTACAGCCAAGGGCGGCAGCCCCAGGGCAAGAGCGATGCCGCCGCCGATCGCGCCCGCCAGCCCGACCACTATGCCGGCCAGCGGAAAGCACCAGGAGGCCAGCGCCAGCGCATCGGGCGGCGGCACCTGCTCCAGCTTCACCGGCAGCCGGGTCAGGAACATCAGGCAGTAACGTAACTGCGCCTGCCAGCCGAAGGATGGTGCATCCGCCTCATACATGATCCGCCTCATCCATGAACTGCTGCCCTTCCTTACTGTGCGTGGACTGGAGCACGCCCCCCGTGCTAAGGGCCGCCGCAGCATATCAGCCAGCGCGGAAGACCTTTCCATGACCGACCAGCCCCATCCTACCGCATCCGGGCCTGCCGCCACCTTCGAGGAAATCCGTCGGATTTTCAAATCGCTTCCGGGTCCCGATCTCGATGCGGCCACGGCGACTACCCTGCGCGAGCGCAACCTCACCAAGCCGCCGGGCTCGCTCGGCCGGCTGGAGGAACTGACCGAATGGCTGGCGACCTGGCAAGGCAAGCACCCGCCGGTGGTCGCCCATCCGCGCACCGCCGTCTTCGCCGCCAATCACGGCGTCGCGGTCCAGGGCGTGTCGGCCTATCCCTCGGCGGTAACGGCTCAGATGGTGCAGAATTTCATCGATGGCGGTGCCGCGGTGAACCAGCTCGTCGCCGTCGTCGACGGCGATCTGCGCGTCTATGAGATGGCGCTGGACCAACCGACCCGCGATTTCACCATCGCCCCCGCCATGGACGAGGAGAACTGTGCCAAGGCCGTCGCCTACGGCATGATGGCGGTCGAACCCGGCCTCGACATACTGGCGCTGGGCGAGATGGGCATCGGCAACACGACCAGTGCGGCAGCATTGTGCTTGGCGCTGTTCGGCGGCGAGGCAGCCGATTGGGTCGGGCCCGGCACCGGTATCGAGGGCGAGCGCCTGGCGCACAAGGTCAAGATGGTCGAGCGCGCGGTGGCGCTGCATAAGCCGGTCATGACCGACCCGCTGGAGGCGCTGCGCTGCGTCGGCGGGCTGGAATTGGCCGCGATCATCGGCGCGATCCTGGCAGCCCGCCTGGCAAAGCTGCCGGTGGTCCTGGACGGCTATGTCTGCACCGCCGCCGCCGCCGTGCTGCACGCCTATGACAAGCATATGCTCGATCATTGCATCGTCGCGCATTGCTCGGCGGAACCCGGCCATCGCCGGCTTGTTGAAAAGCTGGGCAAAACGCCGCTCTTCGACTTCGGCATGCGGCTGGGCGAAGGTTCCGGCGCCACGCTTGCGGTCGCCATCCTGAAATCGGCGGTCGCCTGCCATACCGGCATGGCAACTTTCGCGGAAGCCGGGGTCAGCGACAAGAACGGCTGAGAAGGAGATGCGGGTGCTCAAGAGCGTCGGTCGGGGCATGATCGGTTTAGCGCTCTTGGGCGCTGCCCCCTTCAGCACCATCGCGGCCGCGCGGGCCGCCGATCTCACCGTGGTGATCGACAACCTGCGCAACAATAAGGGTGTGGTGACGGTCAGCGTCTACGACAGCGCCAGGACCTGGCTGGTCGACGGCAAATCCCTCGTCGACCAATACCCCAAGGCGCATGTCGGCCGGGTCGAGACCACGTTCCACAATCTCAAGCCGGGCCCCTACGCCGTCGTCGTCATGCATGACGAGAACATGAACGATAAAATGGACTATAGCCTCCTGGGTCTGCCCCAGAAGGGATATGCCTTCTCGCAGAACGTCCGGCCGTTCCTGTCCGCGCCTAGCTTCGCCCGCGCCGCGTTCACCCTGCTGCCTCAGGGTGGCGTGATCGAGATACGGATGGTCTATCCGTAGGTCTCATACCCGGCCGTAAGTCTCATGCCTGGCCCATCTGGCCGGGTGCCATGCGCCGGTAGGTCTCGACATAGATCCCCAGCAGCTTCGTCTGGCAGTCCCGGCTCAACATGCCGATCTCGCGCATGTCGTCGATGATGCTTTCGGCTCCCAGACGGAGGTTGACGGCATAATTGCCGGCCGAATTGTCCTGGCTCAGCATCAGCAGACCTTGGGCGGCATTGCCGGTGGCGATCTTCATGATTTCCGCCTGGCGCACCCAAATGGCCGAAGCCGTATCGGTCATCACCGATGCAGCCTGAGTCCACATGTCGAATTGATGCTGCATCATCGAGCCGAGGCCCGTCGGCGTGGCTTGTTTGGTCGCTGTCGCCATGATCGACTTCCTCTCCTATTTTACAATATATTTTTGTTTATGTGCCGATTGAACATCAGCGGTGTGTTCATTGCAGTTCCATTGCGAAATCCAATTGCCTATCTCCCCTTATGCCGTTACGCGACTAGGAGTCAGGATTTGTCTGACGCATCGCTCATTCAGGCGGACGATATGACCGCATTCGACGCAGCTGCCCGGGTAGCTGCTCTTCATGAACGCTATGAGAACCTCGACGGTGCCGCGCTGATCGACGCGCTGGCGCATCGCGAATTCCCCGGTCGTGTCGCCGTGCTTTCGTCATTCGGGGCGGAATCCGCGGCCCTCCTTTCCGTCGTGGCCGAGGTCGATCCCACAGTGCCCGTGATCTTCCTCAACACCAACAAGCTGTTTGAAGAGACACTGGAATACCGCGACACGCTGGTCCGAAAGCTGGGTCTGACCGATGTCCGCTCGGTCCAGGCCAAGGCGGCCGTGGTCAACGAGGCGGATTCCGACGGCATGCTGTGGTACTGGGACCCCGATCGCTGCTGTGCCTTGCGCAAGGTCCAGCCGATGAACGACGCGCTCGAGGGCTTCGACGCCGTCATCTCCGGCCGCAAGCGCTACCATGGCGATCTGCGCAGCTTTTTGCCGCTGTTCGAGGCGGTCGACGGTCGCGTCAAGGTCGACCCGCTGGCCCGCTGGACGCCGGAACAGGTACGTGAGTTGTTCGAGGCTCGCGAATTGCCCCAGCATCCCCTGGTCGCCAAGGGCTACAAATCGATTGGGTGCGAACCCTGCACCATCCCGGCCGAAGGCGACGATGTCCGCGCCGGCCGTTGGGCCGGCCGTGCCAAGACCGAGTGCGGCATCCATATCGGCAGCCATATCTAGACCGCTTCCCCCTGCGTAGCGTCGGCCGCATCCAGCGTCGCGGCCTCTTCATCGGTGAACAGCCGCGAGTGCGTCAGGAAACGCAGCTCGCGGCCATTATCGAGCGAGAGCATCCCGCCCCTGCCCTTCACGACATCGATGATGAGCTGGGCGTGGCGCCAATATTGGAATTGCGAACCGCTGATGTAGAACGGCACGCCGCCGATCTCGCCCGGCTTGACGTGGCTATCGCCGGTCATGAGGCCGTTGATCGGCGAAATATTCCGAAATACTTGCCGCCGGCGGCCTCGCGCCATTTGCCGCCGATGAAATTGCCGTAACGGGATTTGAACGGCGCCTTGGTCGCGGTCGCGCTCATGGATGCTCCCTCTCCCTGTATGGCTTTTTGTGCCCCTAATCTGGCGACCGAGTCGTCCATCCGCCAGGGAATGGCTGAGCCTTGAGCTATGCGTCGGGGCTTTTCGCGAGTTATGCGTTGGGGCTTTTAGCCCTGCGGCAGACTCGGTGTCTCGGGGATCGGCAGGGGCTTGAGGAAGGCCAGGCGCATGGCGATCAGCAGAGCCAGGAGTTGCATGGCGATGAGTTCGGCCGCAATGCCCGGCCAGCCGGCATAGCTCCAGATATAGCCGGAAAGCGAGCCCACGACGCTGGAGCCCAGATAGTAGGAGAACAAATAGAGGGAGGTCGCCTGCCCTCTGGCAACCAGGGCGCGCCGGCCGACCCAGGAACTCGCCACCGAATGGGCAGCGAAGAATCCGATGGTCACGACCGCGACGCCGCCGACGATGACCGGGAGATGAGCGGCATAGGTCATGGCCAGACCCGCAATCACCACGATGATCGCAAGCCACAGCACGCGCCGCCGCCCGAAGATATCGGCGAGCCGCCCGCCCCAGGTCGAGGCGACCGTACCCAGGATATAGACCGTGAACAGCGTGCCGATCATGGTCTGGTCCAGGTTGAAGGGCGGCTGGATCAGGCGGAAGGTGATGTAGTTGTAGAGGGTGACGAAGCTGCCCATCAGCAGGAAGCCCATCACGAACAGCCAAGGCAGGCCGCCATCGCGGAAGTGGTTGGCGAACGACATGACCAGGGCGCCCGGCCGCATCGGCCGCGCCATGAAATGGCGCGAGGGCGGCAGCGCCCGCCAGAAGATCGCCGAGCATGCCAATCCCATGACGCCGATGACGCCGACGCCCACGCGCCAGGAGCTGACATCGGCGATGAGCGCAGTCAGGAACCGGCCGCTCATGCCACCCAGGGCCGAACCGCCGATATAAAGCCCCATGGCATAGCCCAACGAGGTCGGCTCGATCTCCTCCGACAGATAGGCCATGGCGACCGACGGAATACCGGCGATAGCAAGGCCGATCACCGCGCGGATGACCACCAGTGTCGTGAAATTGGGCGAGAAGGCGACTGCAACGGTGAGGGCGGCCGAAAGCAGTAGCGACAGGGTCATGATGCCCTTGCGGCCGAATGCCTCTGACAGCGACCCCGCGACCAGCAGCATCACCGCCAGCACGCCGGTCGTGGCCGACACAGCCAGGCTGGAGGCCGCGGCGCCGACATGGAAATCGGCGGCGAAGGCCGGCATCAACGGCTGTTCGGCATAGACCAGCGCGAAGGTCGCCCAGCCGGCGGCGAACAGGGCCAAATTGGTGCGGCGGAATTCCGGCGTGCCGCGGGCGATACGGGCGGACAGCGACGTTGAATCCAAGACGACCTCCGCAGACCAGCTAACGCCCTCGGCGCCCGGAAGACCAATGCCGTCCCGGCAGACAAGCCATGTCACGGCTAGTCCCGAAAGTCGCTTTGGTGGGCACCGGCGCGCAGGAAATCGCCGCCGGAACGACTCCTAAAGCTTGCCGCCGACCGCCTCGAAGCGCTGGGTCCAGCGGATGCGCGCCTCCTGCTCGGTCCAAGGATCGAGCGGCCCGGTCCAGAGCGGCCCCTTGTAACCCTTGCCGACCAGTTCGCGCGCCTCGTTCAGCGACCAGTTCGCGAGCCTGACCGCCTCGGTCACGGCAGCGATGCGATCGGCCTCCTTGACCTTGCGGCGCCATTCGTCGCGCAGCGGCCAGGTGAAGCCCAACGCCTGGCAAAGCGCGCGGTCGAGCCGCTCCTCCAGCTCGCGATAGGCCTGGCCCAGCACGGCCTTGACCGGCGTCACGGCATCGCCATAGATCGCCTCGGCCAGGTCGTGGGCCAGCGCCCAGCGCCGAACCTCCAGAGGTGCCGCCGGCCAGACCATCTCGATCAGCACTTGTTCCACGACACAGGAATGATGGGCGACGTTGAAGCCCACCTCGCCCAACGTCTGGCCGCACCAGCGATTGACGCGGGAGATGCCGATCAGCAGGTCCTTGAGTTCCAGATCGACGGTCGAGGGATCGAGCAGATGCAGCCGCCGGCCCGAGAGCATGCGGTGGAAAGTACGCGGTGCCTCGTTCTGCAAAGGAATACGTGTCGCCATGATGGCGCGATCATAGGCGAGGCCCTTCCCGGCGTCCAACATGGTGGCGTCCAACATGGTGGCGGCGGGCAACATGGTGACGGATGAAATTGTGGAACAGCTCGATCCCGTTGCCGGTGCCGATGCTCTCCGGGTGGAATTGCACGGATTCGATCGGCCGGCGTCGGTGCCGAAGTCCCATGATGTGGCCGTCGTCGCCCGAGCGAGCGGTGACGATCAAATCCTCCGGCAGCCCTGCTTCCTCGACCACTAGCGAATGGTAGCGCGTGGCGGCGAAGGGTGAGGCATGACCGGCAAAACAGCCGATGCCGTCATGGGCGATGGCGCTGGGCTTGCCGTGGACCGGCCGCCGGGCTCGCGCGACACGCGCCCCGAAGGCAAGTCCGATCGCCTGATGGCCGAGACAGACGCCCAGGATCGGCAGGGTCTCCGGCAAGGCGCGGATCATCTCGACATAGCCCGCATCCGCCGGATGGCCCGGCCCCGGCCCCAGCACGAGATAGTCGGGCTCGAGCGCCTGGATGTCGCCGGCCGCCACCAGATCATTGCGGCGCACGACGACCTCGTGGCCCAGCGAGACCAGATATTGCCGGATGATGTGCACGAAGCTGTCATAGGCATCGATGAGTACGGCACGCATGGTCACAGCTCCTCCCCCGTGATCGCCCAATATCCGGCGGCCATCTTGGCCCGGGTCTCGCGCCACTCCCTCGCAGGGTCGGAATCCGCAACGATGCCGGCGGAGGCTCGAACCGACCAGTTGCGGCCGTCATGGATGGCCGTGCGGATGCAGAGGGCGAGGTCGGCATCGCCGCTGGCGAAGTCGATCCAGCCGAAGGCGCCGGCATAGAGGCCGCGCCGCCGCGTCTCCAGCGCCTCGATGATCTCCATGGCCCTCACCTTGGGCGCGCCGGTCATGGTGCCGGCCGGGAATGTCGCCGCAACGATGTCCCAGATATCTGCCCCCGCTTCGATGGTGGCGGTCACGGTCGAGACCAGGTGGTGGACATGGGAATAGGCCTCGGTCGCCAGCAGCACCGGCACTTCCAGGCTGCCGGCGGCACAGAACCGGCCGATATCGTTGCGGCAGAGATCGACCAGCATGATGTGCTCGGCAATCTCCTTGGGATCGCCCGCGAGCTTGCGCGCAGCTGCCTCGTCCGCCAGCGGATCGTGCCGACGCGGGATGGTGCCGGCCAGCGGCCGCATCAGCACCTGATCGCCGGTCACGCGCACGAACACTTCGGGGCTGGCACCGGCCAAGGTCACGCCGCCCGCCTGCCCCAGCACCATGTAGGGTGCGGGATTGCGCCGGCGCAGGCGTGCATAGACTGCCTCCGGCGCCGCATCGCCATCGATGGTCAGTTCGTGGCCGATCTGGACCTGATAGATGTCACCCGCGCGTATATGCTCCAGCGCCGTTTCGACCGAGGTGAGGTATCGGTCCTCGGTCGTGGAATCCTCGATGCGGCGCGGGCGCGGCACGGCGGGCACGATGTCGTCCGGCACCCGTGCCAGGATTTCCGCCAGCGCCGCCGCATTCCCGTCGGCCACACCCCCGATCCCGGCGGTGATGACGACCGTGCCTTCGGCATCGGCACGGATCACGGTCTGGTAAATCGAGAAGCAGACCTCCGGCGCGCCGGGGCCCTTGCTGATGCAATAGGGCAGCGCCTCGACGTGGCGGATCGCGTCATAGCCGAAATAGCCGAGGAAGCCGAATCCGAAGCCTGGGCCGAGATCGCCGGTCACCGCAAAGCCGCTGCCCATATGGCGGAGCACGCTCCAGAGGCCGCCGGATTGGGATTTGGTCGCCTCCGGCACCATCAGCCGGCCATCCGGCGTCTCACGCACGCCACCCGAGGCCAGCGCCCGGCGCATCAAATGCCCGGCCAGGACCGGATGGCCGTCGATGGTCAGTTCGCCCTGGGCAACGCTCACCGTCACCAGAGGACCCAGCGCCAGCAGCCCATGCGGCCGATGCCCCGGCGGCCCGGCAAGGGCCTCGATCAAAAAGACGGCGTCGGCCCCGAAATGCCTGGCCAGGTTCTGGCGCATGGCCAGGGGATCAAAGGACGGAAGATCGCGGCGCCGGAGACAGACGGCCAATCGCTCTTGTTGGGACGGCATGAAACGGCTCTTTCGGGGATATGAGAAAACAAAAAGCCCACCAAGCGGTCAGGCTTGGTGGGCTTTCGAGATGGTTTGGAGACGCGTGACGGCTAAGGCCGCCAGGATCTCCCCTCGCCCACGACAAAACGCCACCACCCGAGCTTGCTCAGGAGGTTGGACGCGGTGCTATGGACGTGTGCGGTCTTCATTAGGTCGATATCTGGCAGGCGTTCCTGCGGCTTGTCAAGCCGCCAGCCCCCGTTGCAGGCAGGAGGCCAGCCGCCGGGCGAAGGCGGCGGGGTCCGGCAGGTTCTCGCCTTCGACGATGCGTGCCTGGTCGAGCAGCAGCCAGGCCGCATCCTCCAACGCAGGCCCATGGCCACCCGCCGAGAGCCTCTCGACCAGGCGCTGGATCAGCGGATGGTTGGGATTGATCTCCAGGATGCGCTTGGCCTCCTCGGTCGAGCGGTTGTGCTGGCGCAGCAGCTTCTGCAGGTGCATGTCCATGTCGCCTTCATCGGCGATGAGGCAGACGGCGCTGTCGGTCAGCCGGATCGATGGCCGGACGTCCTTGATCGCATCGGCCAGCGTCACCTTGAACAAAGCCACCAAGCTGTCGGCACTGGAGGCCTTGGCCTCGTCCGGCTTCTTTTCGTCCTTGCCGCCGTCGATCTCCCCGAGATCGGCGCCGCCGCGTGTCACCGACTTGAACTCGAAATCCTTGAACTTGCCGACCATCGGCAGCCAGAACTCGTCGACCGGATCGGTCAGCAGCAGCACTTCGACGCCCTTGGCGCGGAAACCTTCGAGCTGGGGGCTGCGGGTGATGAAGTCCGGATTGTCGCCGGTGATGGTGTAGATGTGCTTCTGCCCCGGCTTCATGCGCGAGACATAGTCCTCGAGCGAGGTCCAGCCATCGATGCCGGTCGAGCGGAAGCGCGCGAGGCCCAGCAGCGTCACCTGCTGATCGCGATCCTCATAGAGACCCTCCTTCAGCACCGCGCCGAAGACGTCCCAGAATTTCAGGTAATCCTCCGGCGCCTCGGCCGATTTCTTGCCGAGCTCCGACAGCACGCGCTTCACCAGACCCTGGCGGATCTTGGACAGCATCGGATTGGCCTGCAGCGTCTCGCGGCTGATGTTGAGCGGCAGATCCTCGCTGTCGACCACGCCTTTGAGGAAACGCAGGTAAGGCGGCAGCAAATCGGCGCAATCATCGGTGACGAAGATGCGTCGGACATAGAGGCGCACGCCATGCTTGCGCGCCGGGTCGAACAGGTCGAAGGGCTTCATCGTCGGCACGAACAGCAGGCCGGTATATTCCAGCACGCCCTCGGCCTTCCAATGCAGCGTCATCCACGGATCGTCGAAGCCATGGCCGACGGTGCGGTAGAACTCCTTGTACTGCTCCGCCGTAAGCTCGGATTTCGGCCGGGTCCAGAGCGCGGAGCCGACATTCAGCGTCTCCTCCTTGCCGTCATGCTTCAGGATCACCGGCAGGGTGATGTGGTCGGCATAGGTCTTGACGATATGGCTGAGCCGCGGCGCCAACAGGTAATCGTCCTCGCCATCGCGCAGATAGAGCGTGATGGTGGTGCCGATTTCCTCGCGCTGGGCTTCCGCCACCGTGAAGCTGCCCTTGCCGTCGGATTCCCAAGCCCAAGCCTGGCTTTCGCCGGCCTTGCGCGAGACGACGACGACCTTCTCGGCAACCATGAAGCTTGAATAGAAGCCCACGCCGAACTGGCCGATCAGCGAAGAGGCCTGCGCCTTGCCTTCGCCAACCTTGCTCTCTGCGGCCAGGTTCTGCACGAAGGCGGCGGTACCCGAGCGTGCGATGGTGCCGAGATTGTCGATCAGCTCGTCATGGCTCATGCCGATGCCGTTATCCTCGATGACGAGGGTACGGGTGGCCGCATCGGGCGTGATCGTAACCTGATAGCGGCCATCGGGCGCGCTGAGGGACGAATCGGCGAGTGCCGCATAGCGTCGCCGATCACAGGCGTCCGAAGCGTTGGAAATGAGCTCGCGCAGGAAGACCTTCTTATCGCTGTAGAGCGAATGCGCGACGATATCGAGGAGGCGACTGACCTCAGCCTGGAAATTCTTCGTTTCTGCCATTTCTGAAACCGGATACTCAAAAGACGCCTGTTATGTAGAAGCCGAGCGGCCGGACGCAAGGTAAAGGATTGTGCCCCCCCTGTTCCCGTTGCCGGAAAAACACAGCCCCCTCATCAACAACCGTTTTGCTTTCATCAACAGCAGTCTTGCTTTTGCCCGAGGCAGGATCGATTTTTCCCCCATGGGACCTTCCTTCGATAGCGGGCGGGTGACGGCGGTCCTAGGGCCGACGAACACCGGCAAGACCCATCTCGCCATCGAGCGCATGCTCGGCCATGCCAGCGGCATGATCGGCTTTCCTCTCCGTCTCCTGGCCCGCGAGAATTACGATCGCATCGTCAAGTTGAAGGGCGCTGCCAGCGTGGCGCTGATCACCGGCGAGGAGCGGATCGTGCCCGCCCATCCCCGTTGGTTCGTCTGCACCGTCGAATCCATGCCCTTGGAACGCCAGGTCGATTTCCTGGCGATCGATGAGGTGCAGCTGGCCGGCGACCCCGAACGCGGCCATGTCTTCACCGACCGCATCCGCCGGGCACGGGGTGCGTCGGAGACCATGTTCCTCGGATCCGACACCATCCGGCCGCTGCTGAAGAAACTGGTGCCGGAGGCGGAGGTGATCTCCCGTCCCCGCTTCTCGACCCTGACCTATACCGGCCCGCAGAAAGTGACCCGCCTGCCGCCGCGCAGCGCCGTCGTGGCCTTCTCGGTCGCCGATGTCTTCGAGCTGGCCGAGCTGGTGCGACGCCAGCGCGGCGGCACGGCGGTGGTGCTGGGCGCCTTGAGCCCGCGCGCGCGCAACGCCCAGGTCGCGATGTACCAGGCCGGCGAGGTCGACTACATGGTCGCGACCGACGCCATCGGCATGGGGCTGAACATGGATCTCGACCATGTCGCCTTCGCCAGGCTGAGCAAATTCGACGGGCGCGGCCCCCGGCGCCTGACCCCGCCCGAGATCGCCCAGATCGCCGGCCGCGCGGGGCGACACATGAACAATGGCACCTTCGGCACCACCGCAGAGGCCGGTCCCATGGACGAGGAGGTGGTGGAGGCGGTCGAGGCGCATCGCTTCGACCCGCTGACCATGCTGTGGTGGCGCAACACCGACCTCAACTACCGTTCGGCCGCCTTGCTGCTGAAAAGCCTGGAGGCGCGGCCGCCCTACCCGTTCCTGATGCGCGCGGCCGAGAGCGACGACTACCTGGCGCTGGCGGCGCTGGCCCGCCAGCCCGATATCGCGATGAGCGCCACCAATCCCGCACGGGTGCGGCTGTTGTGGGAAATCTGCCAGATCCCGGATTTCCGCAAGATCATGAGCGAGCACCATGCCCGGCTGCTCGGCCAGATCTATCGCTATCTGGCGGCGCCGGCCGCTCGCCTGCCGACCGATTGGGTGGCGGGCCAGATATCCCGGCTCGACCGGGTCGATGGCGACATCGACGCGCTGGTCCAGCGCATCGCCCATATCCGTACCTGGACCTACATCACCCTGCGGTCCGGCTGGCTGGACAAGTCCAGCCATTGGCAGGAACGTGCCCGTGCCATCGAGGACAGGCTGTCGGACGCGCTGCACGACCGTATCACCCAGCGTTTCGTCGATCGCCGCTCGGCGATATTGGTCAAGTATCTCAAGGAGTCGCGCGATCTTGATGCCATTGTCTCTGAGACGGACGAAGTGGTGGTCGAGGGACATTTCGTCGGTCGCATGAAGGGACTGGCTTTCGAGCCCGATCCGTCGGCCACCGGCGACGAGATGCGCATGCTGGTCACCGCCGCCAACCGCATCCTGCGCCGCGAGGTCGAGACACGCACCCAACGCCTGGCCGGTGATGACGACGAGCATTTCGAGATCGCCGCCGATGGCGCCCTTCTGTGGCGCGGCGAGGCCGTGGCGCACCTGGCGGCCGGCGACGCCCCGCTCAAGCCCCGCATCGACATCGCCACCGTCGATTTCCTCGAAGGCGCGGCCCGCGAGAAGATGCGGCACCGGCTCCAATGCTTCGTGCGCGACACCATTGCCCGGACCTTACGCCCCCTGGGCCAGGACCACGCCGCGCTTGAGCCCGATGCCCGTGGACTGCTCTATCGCCTCGGCGAAACATTGGGATGTCTCGACGCGGACAAGATCTCATCCGATATATCGACGAAATCTTCTAAGCTATTGTTCAGTATGGGAGTTCGATTCGGCGCCCAGGCGATCTACCTCTCACCCCTGCTGAAGCCCGCGGCGGTCGCGCTGAAGGCGCTCTTATGGTCGGTCCATCATGGCCTGAACCTTCCGGCCGAGCTGCCGCCGCCCGGCCGTCTTTCTATCCCCGTGCCTAAATCCTGGAACAAGGGGCTGGCCGATGCCGCGGGCTATCGCATCGCCGGGCCATGGGCGATCCGGCTCGACCGGCTGGAATTGCTGGTGAAGGCGCTACGCGACCGGGCGCATCAAGGGCCCTTCGCCGCCGAGGGTAGCCTGGCGACGCTGGCGGGATTGCCGCTGGGCGAGCTGCCGGCAATCCTGGCGGCATTGGGATATCTGGGCGAAACCATCGATGGTGCCTTGCTGTTCAAGCCGTCGGTGCGCCGCAAGCATCGCGACCGCATGGCATCCAAGCGGCCGAAGCCTGTCGCGCCCGACCATCCCTTTGCCGAGCTGTTGCGCCTGGGGAGCGGTGCTTGAGCCGCAAGCGTCCCCATCCCAAATTTGAATCTGGGCCGGCCGACACGCAGGATCGCCAGCGCCTCGACCTCTGGCTCTGGTATGCCCGCTTCTACAAGACCCGGTCGCTGGCGGCGAGGCTCTGTGCCGCCGGCGTCGTGGAGATCGCGGGATTGCCGGTGCAGCGCGCCTCGCAGCTGGTGCGCGTCGGCGATCTGGTGACCTTGGTCCAGGGTGGATACCGGCTGTCGGTCGCCGTGCTCGGCATGGCCGAACATCGCGGCCCCGCCAGTGCCGCGGCCCAGCTCTACCGCCAGATCGGCCCCCGTATCCGTATCGGGAACGCCGATCCCGCATGGCAGGCAATCCTTGCCGACGAGGGTGGCGATTACGAGGGTTGAAGGCGGCAAAAAGCCGTGATACCCACCGCGTCTTGGATTTGAAGGCGGCTCGACGATCCCCAAGCAGTCGCCAGCGCATTAGGGAATAGTCTCATGGCGTATACGGTCTCGGAAGCATGCATCAAGTGCAAGTACCTCGATTGCGTCGAGGTCTGCCCGGTCGATTGCTTTTACGAGGGCGAGAACATGCTCGTCATCAATCCCGATGAATGCATCGACTGCGGCGTGTGCGAACCGGAATGCCCGGCCGAGGCGATCCTGTCGCCCAGCCATGCCGATGTCGACAAGTGGATCGAGATCAACAAGCAATACGCCGAATCCTGGCCGAACATCACGCGCAAGGTCGGCGCGCCGGACGATTCCGACGATTGGAAGGGCGTGCCGGACAAGTTCGAAAAGCACTTCTCGCCCAGCCCCGCGAAGCGTTAATATCGGTTTCTACAATCCCGCATCCTATAGCACCGTCCGAAGCCAAACCGGACGGTGCCTCATGGAAGGCATGCCCTCGCCGTATAGCACTGCGCTGGCATTTGTCACTGCTTCCGTGATATATTCCCTTTCGCAGAGATGTCGATCCTTCGTATGAGGGGCGATGTTTATCTCCGTTAATGATGCGGTTCCTCGCGGCCATTGAATACGATGGCCGACGAGGCAAGTTGGCTCTTTGGGCCACTTTCTAGAAAGAATCCGATGTCGGACAATCTTCCTTTCAACGAAGGCGATTTCGTGGTGTACCCCAGCCACGGTGTCGGCAAGATCCTCTCCATCGAGACCCAGGAAATCTCCGGCTACAAGCTCAGTGTCTTCGTCGTGCATTTCGATAAGGATCGCATGACCCTGCGCGTGCCGGTCGCCAAGGCCAAGGGCTCGGGCCTGCGTCGTCTGTCGACGCAGAAGGAAATGGCGTCGGCCCTGCTGAAGCTGAAAGGCCGCGCCAAGGCCAAGCGGACCATGTGGAGCCGCCGCGCCCAGGAATACGAGCAGAAGATCAATTCCGGCGACCCGGGGCTCATCGTCGAGGTCGTGCGCGACCTCTATCGCAATGCCGGGCAGCCGGACCAGTCCTATAGCGAACGTCAGATCTACCAAGCGGCTCTCGACCGTCTGGTGCGCGAATTGGCCGCCGTCGAGGCGATCGACGAGGAAGCCGCCACGCAACGTCTTGAGCAAATGCTTAACGCCGCTTAAATTCGGCTAGCATTTCGGGCATCCAACGGGAGGCTTCGGCCTCCCGTCGCGTATCAGCCCCCGGATTCAGTCATGCGCGGTTCAGCCACGGAAACAGGATGACACTGCCCCAACCTCACGATGCTTCCCGTTTCGCCATGTTCGTCAACCGGCCGCGTATCTGGGCCGTGTCGAGTATCCATGCCGAGATCGGTCGGCTGGAGGCAGTTCACGACGCGATCGCGCAACGGCTGAAGCCCGGCGATGGGCTGATCTATCTGGGTAACCTCTCGGGCTATGGCGCCGCGCATTTCGCCATTGTCAACGAACTCCTGAACTTCCGGCGCGCCTTCATCGCCCGGCCTGGCAGCAACGAGACGGATCTCGTCTTCCTGCGTGGCGCGCAGGAGGAAATGTGGCACAAGCTGCTCGAGTTGCAATTCGCCCCCAATCCGGGCGAGATCTTCGACTGGATGCTGGACCACGGCCTGGGCCCCACGATCGACGCCTATGGTCTGCGCATCAATGATTGCCGCATCGCGATCCGCGAGGGCACGGTAGCCATCACCCGCTGGACCGCCAGCGTGCGCGCCGCCTTCAACATCGCCCCCGGCCATGCCGCACTGCACGCCGCATTGCGCCGCGCCGCCTACACCTCGGATGGCAAGCTGCTCTTCGTCCATGCCGGCATCGATCCCGCCCGGCCGATGAGCGCACAGCGCGACAGCTTTTGGTGGGGCGCACCGGGCTTCCTCGACCTCGCCGCCCCCTATGGCGGCTTCATCCGCGTCATTCGCGGCTTCGATCCCAAGCAAGGCGGGCTGATCGAGACGCCTCATGCCGTTTCGATGGATGGTGGCTGCGGTCGGGGCGGTAAACTGCTCGCCGCCTGCTTCATGCCTGACGGCAGCATCGCCGAAAGCTTCGAGGCGTGAGCTTTTTTAGCAGCACTCCGCCCAGGCCTTAGGCTATAACGACCTCGAAGTCCTCGTAGCTCAGCAGGATAGAGCATCAGTTTCCTAAACTGAGGGCCACTGGTTCGAATCCAGTCGGGGACACCATATCTACCGGATGATCCAGGCGCCCCAAGGGCCTCAATGCGGCTCGGCCGCTTGTATCCTGACCATTATTCCAGACGATGGCGGACTATAGTCCGCTCCCAGAACATCGCCGTTGCGCTTTGATGACGGACAATTGATCGTTCTGCAGACCTTCCGCCGCGTTGAATTGGCTGGACGCACACGGCACCTGAACTGAACCCCACATGATGCGGAGTAGGCTGCCATGAAAGTCCTGATGGTTCTCACCTCCCACGACACGCTCGGCAACACCGGCCGTAAGACCGGCTTCTGGCTGGAGGAACTGGCCGCGCCCTATTATGAGTTCAAGGACGCGGGCGCCCAGATCACCCTCGCCTCGCCCAAGGGCGGTCGCCCGCCGCTCGACCCCAAGAGCCAGGATCCGAACTTCCAGACCGATATCACGCGTCGCTTCGAGAAGGATGCGGATGCGGAGGGCCGGCTCGACAAGACAGTGCGCCTCGATAGCGTGAAGCAGGAGGACTACGACACCGTCTTCTATCCGGGCGGTCACGGCCCGATGTGGGATCTGGCCGAAGACCCCAACTCCGCCAGGCTGCTGGAGTCCTTCCTGGCCGCCGGCAAACCGGTGGCGCTGGTCTGTCATGCCCCCGGCGTGCTGCGCCACGTCAAGACTCCGGCCGGAAAGCCGCTGGTCGAAGGGAAGAAGGTGACCGGGTTCACCAATGGTGAAGAGGCCGATGTCGGCCTGACTACGGTCGTACCTTTCCTCGTCGAGGATGAGCTGCTCCGCCTCGGGGCCACCTTCTCCAAGGTCAAGAACTGGGGCGTTTACACCATCACCGACGGATTGCTGATCACGGGGCAGAACCCAGCCTCATCCGGCCCGACCGCCAAGGTTCTGCTCAACGCCCTCAAGACCAGGTAGGCGGGGACAGGCGATTGTCCCTCGCGTGACGCGGGAGATCACCTTAACCCATTGACATATCTATCTATCCGGCCCGATTATGCTTCGTCATTCGACAGAGGTGTTTCCTGTCGGGGACACTCATTCTTCCAACGAGATTCCGGCGGACAAGGACATGACCGAGGCGGGCCAGTGGTGGGTCTATCTCATCGCCAATACCGCGGGCCGTTCCTATGTCGGCGCAACATGCGGCGTCGATGCCGAGCGCCGTCTGGCCGAGCATAATGGCGGCTTGTCTCGGGCCGCCAAGGCGACGCGTGGACGCGGTCCCTGGGTGCTGGTCCATGTCGAACCCGCCCCGGACAAATCCGCGGCCTTGTCGCGCGAATGGCACTTGAAGCGCGATCGGCGCCAGCGTCGCGCGCTGTTGACGGCCTACCAGGCCCAGACGACGCCCCGATCATGATCAGGATCACCCGCTCGATCGCCATCGATGAATCGGAGATCGAGGAAAGTTTCATCCGCGCCTCCGGCCCAGGCGGCCAGCATGTCAACAAGACCTCCTCGGCAGTGCAGCTGCGCTTCGACGTGCGTGCCTCGCGCTCGCTGCCCGAAGACGTCGCCTTGCGCCTGATGCAGCTCGCCGGCCACCGCCTCACCCTCGACGGCGTGATCGTCATCACCGCACAGGAGCATCGCAGCCAGCTACGTAACCGCGAGGAGGCGCTGGCGCGGCTGGTCGATCTCATACGACAGGCGACGATACGGCAGAAGGTCCGGCGTCCGACCAAGCCGACGCGGGGATCGAAGGAAAGACGGCTGGAATCCAAGACACGCCGTGCCGCCATCAAGGCCGGCCGGCGCCCCAGTAGCGATTATTGAGGATACGCCCCATGCGACGGCCGAACCCCGCACTGTTTCCGGCCCTGGCGCCCCTGCTCTTAGCCCTGCCCCTGCTCTTAGCCCTGCCCCTGCTCCTGACAACCTCTTCGGCTCGGGCGGCCGACACGCCGATCAAGTCGCTCTTCGACACGCTGACCGGCAATGAGGCCGATAGGCTGAAACTGTCCGACGGCGATGCCGAGCGCAACGGCCCCAACCTCACCCTTTGGCTCAGAAACTATGGCGACCATGAACGTGGACTGGTCTTCCGCAACTGGTCACGCGCCGCCAGCGCCCATGCCGAGGCCGATGGCGACAGCTTCGTCTATTACGGCAAGGTCGGCAGCTGGTCGGGCACGACGCCCTTCGCCTATCTGGTCGAGGAGAATTTCAGCCACGACGCGCCGATGCTCTACCTCATCGAAACGGATGGGCGAGAGCACCGTTTCCATGTCGGTGACCAGCAGCCCTATCTTACTCCCTCGGCACAGCACATCCTCGCCACCGGCGATGTCGAGATCGCTGCCGCCAATGGAGCGAGCCAGCCCATGCTGTTCCAGATCCTGGGCCTGCATGTCGCCAGCAACGTCCTCTTAGGCTATCGCGAGGAATTGACCTGCAATGCCTACCAGGATCAGCCGAACCTGACCGCCGAGCCGACCCAGTTGACCGACGACGCAATCACGCTCGCGGTCGGCGACGGCCGGCAGGCGCTCGGCAATCTCGTGCTGAAGCGTAATGGTTGGCGCTGGTCGATGACGGCACCGGCCAAGATCATGTCGCAACTGACCTGCGCCGCCCCTAAGCAATGATGCTTGGGCAATGAAGGAGGGCGAGCCCGAAGGCCCGCCATCCCGTCCTACCTGCGCTTGAAGCCCAGGGTCCGTTGCTCCCGGGATCAGGAGTTCTGCTGCGAAACCGTGCCGGCGGCCGGATCGACCACGACATTGACGCTCTGGCCTTCCTTGGTCGCCGTAGCGCTGACCTTATGGCCGCTGGTCGCCTGCAGATTCTGCGGGTTGGTATAGCCGTTCGACGACAGCACGTTGAGCGCCGCGGTGATATCCCGCTCGTCGCTGGCGCTTCCACCCCGCTTCTTCGCGCCGACATGGCGCGCGTGGTGATGCTTCGGCGCTGCACTGCCGGGTGAGGCGTTGCCCTCCGATGCGGCACCGGATTGGTCCTGGCCCGTATCGCCGGCACCGACCTTGGCCGGTTCCTGATCCCGATTGCCACTGGTCGAGGTGCGGCTCGGCGGCGTCACATCCTGCTGCGAAGTCTCGCCGTTGACTTGTGACGGTTGGGAAGTCGGCCCATTCGGTGCCATCGCCGGGTTCGAGGTGCCGGCGTCCGGCTGCGCGGGTGTCGCGGGCGCGCTCGGATTGGCCGTGGCAGCACCGGTCGTATTGTCGGCAGCGAAGGCCAGCGGGCTCGCAGCCATCAGGGCGACAGCCGCGGTCGCGGTCAGGATACGCTTCATTTATTGTCTCCCTTCATGAGGACGCTCTCATGGAGCCTCGGATTCGGCCGATCCCGCTCAGACCGGCGGTGTATCCAGTCTCTAACGATTGGCGTCGAGAGCCGGTTCCACGTTCTCGCTGAACGTAAAACGAGAAAAAGCCTGGCTCGAAGCGAGGCGGCACGCGGCCGCCTCCTATCTAACGGGATAGGTGGGAAGCGATTGTGGCGGCGAAGCGGCGGTTTTCTGGCGATTTAATGGAAACCGCCGGACCAGGATGACCTTAGGTCGCAAGGCCGACAGTCTTCCTCAAATAATCCAAATAATCGAGGACTGGGCGCCTCAGATTTACCGATTGCGCAGGATGCGCGCCTTGTCGCGGTTCCAGTCGCGCTGCTTTTCGGCCTCGCGCTTGTCGGCCTTCTTCTTGCCCTTGGCCAGGCCCAGCTCGACCTTGGCCTTGCCGCGATCGTTGAAATAGATCGACAGCGGCACAAGGGTGACGCCTTCGCGCTTGATCGAGCCCAGCAGCTTGTTGATTTCCTTGCGGTTCAACAGCAGCTTGCGCGGCCGCCGCGGCTCGTGGTTGAAGCGCGAGGCGGCCGGGTATTCGGCGATATGGGCATTGAGCAGGAATATTTCGCCGCCCTGCTCGCGCGCGAAGCTCTCGGCGATGCTGGCATGGCCGGCACGCAGCGACTTCACCTCCGTACCCACCAGCGCCACACCGGCTTCGACGGATTCCTGGATGAAATACTCGTGGCGCGCACGACGGTTCTGCGCCACGAAGCGATCGGTTTCACGCAAAGCCATAGGGTGAGCTCCCTGGCCCCTGCCCTAGTTCAACAACCCGGCGGCGCGCATACTGGCGGCAACCCGCGTCTTCGTGGCATCTTCAGGCTCGACCAGCGGGCCACGCACGATGCCGGACGACCGGCCGAGCAGCGAGGCGCCGTATTTCACCGGCCCCGGGCTGGTCTCGGCAAACAGCGAATCATGCAGCGGCGCCAGCACCTTGTTGATGCGTTCGGCGGTGGCGCGATCGCCTGCAGCCCAAGCCTTGTGCATATCGGCACACAGCCGCGGCGCGATGTTCGAGGTCACCGAGATGCAACCGTGGCCACCCTGGGCCAGGAACGGCAGCGCGGTGATGTCCTCGCCAGAAAGCTGGACGAAATCCGGCCCGATGGCGACGGCGGTACGCAGCGGCCGGCCGAGATCGGCCGTCGCGTCCTTGACGCCGGCGATGCGCGGCAGCTCTGCCAGGCGCTTCATGGTGTCGACACTCATATCGATCACCGAGCGGCCGGGGATGTTGTAGATGAAGATCGGCAGGTCGCTGGCATCGTGGATCGCCTTGTAGTGACGATACAGCCCTTCCTGGGTCGGCTTGTTGTAATAGGGCGTGACGATCAGCGCGGCATCCGCCCCGGCCTTCTGCGCATGCTGGGTCAGCGCCACCGCCTCGGCCGTCGAGTTCGAGCCGGTACCGGCCATGACCGGGATGCGCCCCTTGGCGACTTCGATGCACAGCTCGATGACCCGGCCATGCTCCTTATGGCTGAGCGTCGGCGATTCGCCGGTCGTGCCGCAAGGAACGACACCGTTCGTGCCCTCGGCGATCTGCCAGTCGACCAGTGACTGGAACGCTTTCTCGTCGACGCCATCGGCGGTGAAAGGCGTAATGAGAGCGGTGAAGGAACCCGCGAATGCCATGATACGACCCATTTCCGGAGCTGCTCGGGATGCGGCGCCCGATTTCTTGCCAAGCTGGGGACCATAGCGAGGCCGCTTCCTTCCGGCAATGGTATTGCCCAATGGTATTGCTGGAGGGCTTGTTGGCGAAATCCGCCCCCGCTAGATTGCACTACGCGTCCCGAGGGCATGGCGAGCGCGTGGGAGTAGCATGGGTAGAACGTCATTTTCTTTTCCCGGCGGCTGGATGGCAGGCCTGGCTCTGGGTATCCTCGTTGGCTTCGGAGCGCAGTCACCAGCGCACGCGGCATGGTCGAGCAGCGATATCGCCACCGCGCAGCGCGCGTTTGTCGCTGCCGATGCCGGAAATTGGATCGATGCCGAGGCGGCGGCCCGCGGCGTCGCCGATCCGCTGGTGCTGAAGCTGATCCGCTGGGAGGAGCTGCAGAAGCCGAACTCTGGTGCCGATTTCAACACGATCCGCAACTTCGTCACCGCCAATCCCGATTGGCCGCATCAGCGCCTGCTGGTACTGCGCGCCGAAGCGGTGATGGACGGCGTCGACCCGGAAACGCTGCGCCAGTGGTTCAAGGTGCATCCGCCGATCAGCCCGCTCGCCAAGCTGCGCCTGGCCGATCTCATCGGCGCCACCGATCCGGCCGGCCGGCTGCGGCTGATCCGCGAAGCATGGATCGGTGGCAATTTCTCCGACCGCGACGCCGCGCGGGTGCTGCAGAACTACGGTTCGGTCCTGACCGTCCAGGACCATGAAAAGCGCATGGACCGCCTGCTCTGGGACGGCCATGTCGACCAGGCGATCTTCATGCTGAACCTGGTGCCGCCGGATTGGCAGGCGCTGGCACGGGCACGCTATCGCCTGGCTACGTCGGCCAAGGATGCCGAGGCCGCCTATGCGCGGGTGCCGGCGCATTTGAAGCATAATCCCGGCCTGCTCTTCGATCGCATGCGTTGGTTCATCGGCAAGGGCCGCGACGAAGACGCCGCCGCCATCCTGGAGAGCTCGCCCGAGGATCTGGGCCGTCCCGAGACCTGGTGGTCTTATCGTCAATCCATGGCACGCCGCCTGGTGAGCGACGGCAACAGCCACCTCGCTTATCGCATCCTGACCAATGCCGGCGACCTCAACTCCGCCTCGCAGGCCGATGCCGATTTCACCGCCGGCTGGATTGCGCTGCGCTTCCTGAAGAATCCGTCCGAAGCCTATGACCATTTCGTGCATCTGCACGACCAGTCGAGCCGGCCGATCAGCCTGTCGCGTGGTGCCTATTGGGCGGGCCGTGCCGCCGCGGCGATGGGCCGGAGCGCGCGGGCGCTGCAATGGTACAAGGAAGCGGCCAAGTATCCGACGACCTATTACGGCCAGCTCGCCGCCAGCCAGCCGGGCGTGCTGGCGCCGGTCAAGCCCGTGCCCGAGCCCCGGCCCAGCGAGGCCGCGCTCGCCGCCTTCATGCACCAGGAACAGGTGCAGGCGATCCTGCTGCTGAACGCGGTCGGCGAGCAAGAGACGAGCCGCGCCTTCTTCTTCTCCCTGATGAGCGAGTCGACCGCGCGCGACGATTACATGCTGCTGGCCGATTTTGCCGAATCGATCGGCCGCGCCGATCTCGGCGTCGCCGTCGCCAAGCAGGCAAGCTACAAGGGCGTCGTGCTGTTGCGCGCCGGATACCCGATCGTGCCCATGCCGCGCAATGCCGGCGCGGAACAGGCGCTGATGCTGGCGCTCACGCGCCAGGAAAGTGCCTTCGACCAATTTGCCGTGTCGCGCACCGGTGCACGCGGGCTGATGCAGCTCGAACCCGGCACGGCCAAGCTGATGGCGAAGAATCTGGGCCTGCCCTATTCGCTCGACCGCCTCACCCAGGACCCGACCTACAACGTGACCCTGGGCCAGGCCTATTTCGACACGCTGATCGGCACCTTCAACGGCTCCTACGTGCTGGCGATCGCCAGCTACAATGCCGGCCCCGCCCGGGTGCAGCAATGGCTGGCCCAATATGGCGATCCGCGCTCGCCCAATGTCGATGCCATCGATTGGGTCGAAGAGATACCCTTCGCCGAGACGCGCAACTACGTGCAGCGCGTGCTGGAGAATCTGCAGGTCTACCGTCTGCGTATCGGCAATCCAGCCCTGGCTTTCTCGCTGCAAACCGATCTGAGGCGCTAGAGACCCCATGACGGCCCCGCTCCCGCCCACCGCCGATGACGTCCGCGCCGCCGCGGCACGCCTGGCCGGTCATGCGCTGCTCACCCCCCTGCTCGAGGCTTCGGCGCTCAGCGAGAAACTGGGGCTGCGCGTCCTGCTGAAGCCCGAAACGCTGCAGCGTACCGGCTCGTTCAAGTTCCGCGGCGCCTTCAACCGGTTGGCGGCGCTGACGCCGGAGGAGCGCAAGCACGGCGTCGTCGCCTTCTCTTCCGGCAACCATGCTCAAGGGGTGGCAGCCGCCGCCAAGCATTTCGGCATGGCTGCCGCCATCGTCATGCCGGACGACGCACCGGCGATCAAACGGGCCAATACCGCCGCCTATGGCGCGGAACTCGTGCTTTACGATCGGCTCAAGGGCGACCGCGAGGCGATCGCCAGAACGTTGGCCGAGGAGCGCGGTGCCACGCTGGTGCCGTCCTATGATGATCCCTTCATCATGGCGGGTCAGGGCACGGTCGGGCTGGAGATCGCGCACCAATGTGCGACGCTGGGCATCAGCCCCGGCGCCGTCGTCGTGCCGATCAGCGGCGGCGGGCTGATCTCCGGCATCGCGCTGGCGCTAGGCACGGAAAGCCCGGCCACGTCCATCTGGGGCGCCGAGCCCCGGGGCTTCGACGACCATGCCCGCTCGCTGGCGGCGGGCCGCATCGTGCCCCACGACCATGATGCCACGACACTGTGCGACGCGCTGATGGCGGCCAAGCCGGGCAATCTGACCTTCGCCGTCAACAAGGAGCGCCTGTCCGGCGCGGCCGTGGTCGACGACGACGAGGTGCGCCAGGCCATGGCCTATGCCTTCAACAAATTGAAGCTGGTGGTCGAACCCGGCGGCTCGGTCGGTCTAGCCGCATTGCTGGCCGGCAAGCTGCCGAAGAACCTCTCCAGCATCGTCGTCGTGCTGTCCGGCGGCAATGTCGATCCGGAGACCTTCATGGCGGTTCTCGCGGCTGCCGACAGGTAATGGACCGTTCCTTACAGCTGATCTTCGACACCACGGTACAAGGCAGTCATAGCGATTCATGGGTCATCGCCGTGATGGCCCTGGTGTCACTGATCCCTTTGATTTTTTGCATCATCGCCGTGGTCATGCGAATGCGACGCGCGCGACACCCTGCCGGTCCACGACTGGATGGCATGCCGGAGACCAGCCTGCGCGGCTTCGTGCTGATCATCGCCATCACGCTGATCATCGGCATCGCCTTTGCGACGACGATGTATTCCGGCGCCCGTGTGGCCTATGACGTCCATCGGCATATCCGCGACAAGGACTATGCCCTCCGTGACGGCACTGTCGCGGGCTATGTGCTGGTCGGCATCCAACAAGGCTATGCGACGGACAGGCTGACACTGGAGGGTGGCATCAGCTTTGAGCTTTCCTGCAGCTCCGCCGGACTCCACCGCAGGAGCGGGCTGGGCTACTGCCTGCCGCTTCATCCGGGAGAGCACGTTAAAATTGCCTATATCCCGAGAATGGACGGCAAGCCCGAGCCCATGTCGGAACCGTTGCTGATCTGGAAATTGCCCTGAGGGCGCCCGAGCCTCAGTCGCTCAGTCGCGGCCGGCTGGTTCCGTTTCCTTGACGAAGACGATTGACTTGCCCGCATCGACGAATTTCATCGGGTCGACCGGCTCGCCATTCACGTCGACCTCGTAATGCACATGCGGGCCGGTGCTGCGGCCGGTCGAGCCGAGCAAGCCGATGACCTTGTGGCCGCTGATGTGCTGTCCGACGTTGACCTTGACCTTATAGAGGTGGCCATAGCGGGTGTGCACGCCATGGCCATGGTCGATCTCGACCATGTTGCCATAGCCGCCGTACCAGCCGGCATGGACGACGACGCCGGGACCGGTAGCGTAGACTGGCGTGCGATAGGCGCCCATCAGGTCGATGCCCGGATGGAACGACCGCTCACCATTGATCGGATCGATGCGAGCACCAAAGGGGCTGGAGATCTTGATCGTGCCGAGCGGAATGGACAGCGGCATCGAGCGAAGCATCTTCGTTACCGCCGGCGACAGCTTGACCGCCTTGTTCGGTGCCAGGGCCACGAACGGACCGCCCTCATCCGCCTGCGGCTTCATGCCGAGCTGACGCAGCAGCGCGCCGATACGCAGCGTGCTGGCCTTGCCGGGCTTGGCTACCGCCTGCTCGACCATCACCTTCTTGGGCTCGGCTTTCTTGGCTTCGGCCTTCTTGGCGTCGGAATCCTTGGCCTCGGATTGGACCGCTGCCTTCGGCGGTTCCGCTTCCGCGACCTTGGCCGCAGCATCATGCTGCTTCTTGTCCAGACTGGCGTGCAGTTGGGTATTCTGCTGAGTCACGTCATGCAGCTTCGCCTGAAGCTGGGCGATCTGGGCCTCGAGCTGGGCGTTTTGCGCAACCTTCTCGTCATCACCCGGCGATTCGGTCAGGCGGTGCAGCGTGGCCTGGCTTTTATCGTAGGCGGATTGCAAGTTGGCGAGCTGCCCATGCAGCTCGGTCAGCATGCCATCGGCCCCATGATGGACGCGCAGGACCAAAAGCGAGGACGCGAGCAGCGTAACGCCGCCCAGCGCACCCACTGCGCTCAAGCAACGGAGCTGCAGCTTGCGGCTTAGATTTAGCTTGAGGAAGTCTTCGCCGTCCTGGATGTAGATTTCGCGATCCCGGAACAGTCCCCACGCCGCCGTGACACGCGCCTTGGCAGCAGCCACGGCGTTCGTCACAACTGCCTTACTGAAAGATGCGGCCATTCCGAGTATACGTCCTCTTAAAGC
This sequence comes from Allostellaceae bacterium, assembly GCA_035491935.1. GTDB lineage: Bacteria > Pseudomonadota > Alphaproteobacteria > ATCC43930 > CGMCC-115725 > DATJJW01. Next base: position 31,756 of record DATJJW010000166.1, read on the forward strand.
CTACCGACCAATTTTCGCCACAATCTCAAAGCTCTGTCCCCCCGGACGAGCCGAGACCGTAGCTATTGTGACAGCACGAGGCAACCTGAATCCGTTTCGAATCGCCTCGTATTCCCGCGGCGGCAGATTTCCGGCTTATCGGTTAATATCCTCATAACCATCACGGGCCTATCTTGGCGCCGATAACGGCGTTGGCCGGCCACGGTGAAGAGGACCCGTTTGCGATGTTTCTGTTGATCGGCCTGGGCGTGGTCTGTGTCAGCATCGTCGGGGGCTATGTGCTGAACGGCGGGCACCTGATCATCCTGTTCCAGCCCTTCGAATTCATGATCATCGGCGGTGCGGCCGTCGGCGCCTATGTCGTGGCGACGCCCGCCCCCGTGCTGAAGGGCATGCTGGCCTATCTGCCCAAGGCATTCAAAGGCTCGCGATACAACAAACAGAGCTTCGTCGACCTGCTGGTGCTGCTCAACGTCATCTTCAAGCTGGCCAAGAGCAAGGGCGCCATGGCGCTCGAAGTGCATATCGAAAACCCGGACGAGAGCCCCCTCTTCCAGCAATTTCCGAAGTTCATGCACGACCACCACGCCATGAACTTCTTCTGCGATTTCTTCCGCATGCTGATCATGGGCGCGGACAATCCGCATGAGATGGAAGCGTTGATGGATGCGCGCATCGAGCTGCACCATCACGAGGATCTGGAAATCGCCGATTCGCTGCGCAACGCCTCGGAAGGCTTGCCGGCGCTGGGCATCGTCGCCGCCGTGCTCGGCGTTATCCACACCATGGGCTCGATCACCGAGCCGCCGGAAGTGCTGGGTCACCTGATCGCCGGCTCGCTGGTCGGTACCTTCCTGGGCGTGCTCCTGTCCTATTGCTTCGTCGGCCCGGTGGCGTCATCGCTGAAGGCGGTCGCCGATGACGAGGTGCGCTACCTCATCTGCATCAAGGGCGGCATCATCGCCTATATGCAGGGCTATGCGCCGATCATGGCGGTGGAAAGTGCGCGCATGATGCTGAAGGCGCACACCCAGCCCAGCTTCGCCGATGTCGAACAGGCGCTGGAAGCGGCCCCCAGCGGCGGCGCATAGAACCGGCGGCGGCGCGTAAAACGACGAAGGGCGCCTGGATCCAGGCGCCCTTTTCAGATTCTCCGAATGCGGCCTACGGCCAGGCTCACGCCCGGCCGTAATTGTCCTGGAAGCGCACGATATCGTCCTCGCCGAGATAGGAGCCCGACTGCACCTCGACCAGATGCAGCGGGATGCGCCCCGGGTTATAGAGCCGGTGCTTCACACCCAGCGGGATGTAGGTCGACTGGTTCTCGCTGAGCAGAACCTCCTCCTCCCCACGGGTAACGACTGCCGTTCCCTGGACCACCACCCAATGCTCCGCCCGGTGATGGTGGAGCTGCAGCGACAGCTGGGCGCCAGGCTTGACGGTGATGTGCTTCACCTGCACCCGGTGGCCGACATGGAGCGATTCGTAGGTGCCCCAGGGGCGATGCACCACCGCCTGGTGCTCCAGCTCCGGCCGCTTTTGCTGCTTCAGCCTGTCGACCAGCTTCTTGAGGTCCTGGGCGCGGGATTTGGGCGCCACCATGACCGCGTCGGTGGTCGCGACGACGATGATCTCGTCGAGCCCCAGAGCGGCAACCAGCCCGTCTTCGGAGCGGAGATAAGAATTGCGGCAATCGACGCTGACGATATCGCCGAGCTCGACATTGCCATCGCCAGTCTGCTGCTGGGTCGCCCACAGTGCATCCCAGGCGCCGAGGTCGCTCCAACCCATGTCGACCGGCACCACCGCCGCGTCCTTGGTCTTCTCCATCACCGCATAGTCGATCGACTGGTTGGTCGCCTTGGCGAAGGCATCGCCATCCAGGCGCACAAAGTCGAGATCGGTCGCGGCCTGGTCGAAGGCCGCCTTCACCGCAGCGAAGCCCTCGGGGTCGTGGATCTCATATTCCTTGAGGTAGCGGCTGGCCGAGAACAGGAAGATGCCGCTGTTCCAGGTATATTCGCCGGACGCCAGATAGGTTTCGGCGCGCGCCTTGTCGGGCTTCTCGACGAAGCTCGCCACCTCGAACACGCCCTCGGCACCATTGCCGGTAAAGGCCGTACCCTTGCGGATGTAGCCATAGCCGGTCTCCGGCCGATCCGCCTTGATGCCGAAGGTGATGAGCTTGCCCGCGAGCGCCGCCTTGGTACCCTGGGCCACTGCCGCGCGGAAGCCCGGCACATTGCCGATCACGTGATCGGACGGCAGCAGCAGGATCAGGCCGTCCCCATCCTGCTTCGATACCCAGAAGGAAGCGGCGGCGGCGGCCGGCGCGGTGTTGCGCGCCTCCGGCTCCAGCATGATCGCGGCCGGCTGTATGCCGATCTGACGCAGCTGCTCGGCGATGATGAAGCGATGCGCGTCGTTGGCGAGCAACAGGGGCGGGCTGAAATTGGCCGCATCCGACGTGCGCTTCACCGTCTCCTGCAACAAGCTCAGCTCGGACAACAGGGGCAAGAGCTGCTTCGGATAGGCGGAGCGGGACATCGGCCAGAGCCGCGTGCCAGAACCGCCAGACAGGATGACCGGATGGATCATGGTAGTGGCAGTTTTGATGTCTTCAGGCATGGGATCCAATTCTCTTCCGGTTGGGCTCGCTCTCGGCTTCAATATCTGGTGCTTGCCGCCGGGCGGCAAGGGCAAGGACCTCAGCTCGGTCGTTTTTTCACTTTTGGGCAATAATTGCCGGGTCTCGCGGCTCCCCAGGCGCAAAATCAATAAGGTGATACCGCAAACCTTCGGATTTGACCGGCATAAAAACTGCTTGGCCCAATCTGTCTCGGGCCGAGCGCCCGGTTTTGCCGATATGTTTGCCAAGGAGGGCCTGTCCCGTGACGCCCATCACCACCGCCTCGTCACCCTTCGCCGCGATGAATCTGTCGACCGCACAGCAATTGCAGCGCCGCAGCGCCGGGCACTACCATTCGGTCCTGCCTGAAGGAAATACCTCGACGACCGCCTCGGGCAACGGCACAGGCGCGGTGCAGAGTTTTGCCAGCATCCTGGCCGGCGTCACCGGCGGCAAGTAGCGGCCCCTCCGCTTAAATCCTTCATCAGTGCCGATTTTTTGTGTATAGCGGCTTGATGAACCTGATCACTACGACAGCCGGCCTGGCGGAGTTCTGCGCCCGGCAGGCTCATGCGGAATTCGTCACCGTCGACACCGAGTTCCTGCGCGAAAAAACCTATTGGCCCGAACTCTGCCTAGTTCAGGTCGCCGGCCCCGACGAGGCAGCGGTCATCGACGCGCTGGCGCCGGGGATCGAGCTCGAACCGCTGTTCGCGCTGCTACGCGATCCGAACATCCTCAAAGTGTTCCATGCCGGACGGCAGGACATCGAGATTTTCGTCAACCTGGCGGGATCGGTGCCGAAGCCCATCTTCGACACGCAGGTCGCGGCCATGGTCTGCGGCTTCGGCGATTCGGTCAGCTACGAGACGCTCGCGACCAAGCTTGCCAAGGCCTCCATCGACAAATCCTCGCGGTTCACCGACTGGTCGCATCGGCCCCTGACCGAGCGGCAGCTGCAATACGCACTGGCTGACGTCACCCATCTGCGTATCGTCTACCAGGCGCTGAAGAGCCAGATCGAACGATCCGGCCGCGAGAGCTGGTTGGCCGAGGAAACCGCGATCCTGATCGACCCCAAAACCTATTTGGTGGCGCCCGAGGAGGCGTGGAAGCGACTCAAGACCCGCGGCGGCAACCGGCGCTTCTACGCCATCCTGCGCAGCATGGCCGCCTGGCGCGAAGCGGCGGCACAGAGTCGTGACATCCCGCGCTCGCGCATCCTGCGCGACGAGGCGCTCTTGGAGATTGCCGCTCATGCGCCGCGTGATATCGACGGCCTCGCCCGCATCCGGGGTCTGGGCCGTAGTGTCGCCGAGGGCAAGCTGGGCGGCGATATGTTGGCCGCGATCGAGAAGGCGCTGGCGACACCCGAATCCGAGATGATGCCCCCACCCGAGCGGCAGGAAACGCCACCTGGCCTGGGACCGCTCTGCGACCTGCTGCGCGTGCTGCTCAAGCTGCGCTGTGAAGATAATGACGTGGCGCAAAAGCTGGTCGCCAATGCCAGCGACCTGGAGAAGATCGCCGCCGACGACCGCGCCAATGTCCCTGCCCTTCATGGCTGGCGCTTCGAGGTGTTCGGCCGCGACGCGCTGGCGCTGAAGCATGGCAGGCTGGCCCTGACCGCCCGCGGCAAGCGGATCGAAATCGTAGAGATCGAAGACTAGGCCGGCTCAGCTCCGGCGGCGATTGGCGAGTTTGGTGACGACGGTGGGCTTATCGGAGCCATCCAGCGCCACCTCGCAACCGAGCACTCGGCCCAGCGTCTCCAGGCGGCGCCGCACAGCCTCGCCGGTATAGATCGACATGCCCTTGGGCACGGTCAGGACCAGCCTGCCGTCGGCACGCCGCAGATCCGCCTCGCCCAAAAGGCCCGAGGCGCCGCCGACCAGCGTATAGGCCAGACGCAGGGCATGGCCCAGCACCAGGGACTGCTTCAGCGTGTCGTCGTCGAGCAGCGGCCGCACGGATTCGGTGATCGGCGCATCCGCCCGGCCGCCATAGCGGGCGTGCAGCGCGCAGGCGATGAACACCCGGCCGCGATGGTCGAGCCCCGGCACCGGCATACGCAGCGAGCGCATGAACACCTGCTCCTCGCGGTAGTCCGGATGCTCCGGCCAACCGATATCGGACATGATCGCCGCCGCCTCGCGCCAGCGGCGCTGGATCAAGGTCTCTTCGGCGAAGAGCGGCTCGGTCCAGGTCATGAGCTCCGCCGGCTTCAAGCCGAAGCGCGGGCTGGCCGCCGCCATGCGCCCGGCGGCACACAGCAGCGGGTCCTGCAGGCGCTCGCGCTCGGTCAGCAGATCGTAGAGATGCCCTTCGCGCAGCCCATAGGCGCTGAATACGATGCGGCGCGGCTTCATGGTGCCGAGCAGCCGATGCAGCAGATATGCGGCCAACGGCAGGGTTTCCTGCCGTTTGTTGGCGAGGCTGATCAGCTTCTCCAGCGAGCGCTTGCTCTGCCGGAACAACAGCTCCAGGAACCGTTCGAACTCGGCCAGCGGCGGCGCGTAATTATGCAGGATGTGCAGCGGATAGCCGGCATGCTCCATGTAGATCCGCGCGATGGCGCGCCAGGCGCCGCCGACGGCATAGAAATCCCGGCCCTTGCCCTGCGTCAGCCATTCCAGCCCATCCAGTTCGCGATCGATCTCGACCCGCGCCGCCGCCTCCCCGCCTTCGCCCAGGAGCCGCAAGGGGCCGAGCGCCAGGCTCGCGACGTGTAACGGCAACTTGCCGCCGGTGGTGATCAGCTCGACGCTGCCGCCCCCGAGATCGCCGGCGATACCGTCGGCCTCAGGCAGTCCTGCGACCACGCCCAGCGAAGCCAATTGCCCTTCGCGGTCGCCGGAAATGACCTCGACCTCCAGTCCACAGCGCCGTTTCAGCTCGGCGATGAAAGTCGGCCCGTCATTGGCATCGCGCACGGCCGAGGTCGCGATGGCGTCCAGCCGCTCGACGCCCAGGCTGCGGGCCAGCGCCACGAAACGCTCGACATTGTCGAGCGCCATCGGCAGCCCCTTGGGATTGAGCACGCCCGAGGCGTTCATGCCGCGGCCGAGGCCGCACATCACCTTCTCGTTGAAGAGGACCTGTGGGGAACGGCTGATCCCGTCATAGATGACGAGGCGCAGGGAATTGGAACCGATATCGATGATGCCGATCATGCCGGGACGCCCGGAAGCCCTGATGTTGCCGGTTCTGGCAGGCTCGACGCTACGCTTCATCTGTCCTCAATCGTCATTGTCCAGAACCAGGCGCGGCGCCCCGGCAGGAACCACCGGCTTCAACCGCGCCGAACCCCGACCCGAGAGGCTGGGATTCGTCATGAAATATTCATGCGCGCTGGCAGGATTCTCACCGGCGACCACGCGGGTATAGACGCCGTCGGGGCCGAGCGTCCAGCTTTGCGCCTGATCCTCCAGATAGTGCACCATGATCTCGTTGAGCACCTGCTGATGCACGGTGGGGTTCTCGATCGGCACCATGACCTCGACACGGCGATCGAGGTTGCGGGTCATCCAGTCGGCCGAGGCGATGAAGACCTTCGCTTGCGCCGAAGGCAGCTTATGGCCGTTGCCGAACGCATAGATGCGGCTGTGCTCGAGGAACCGGCCGACGACGCTCTTGACCTGAATGTTCTCCGACAGGCCCGGTACACCCGGCCGCAGACAGCAGATGCCGCGCACGATCAGATCGATGCGCACGCCGGCCTGGGATGCCCGGTAGAGCGCGTCGATCACCTGGCTGTCGACCAGCTGATTGACCTTGGCCCAGATGCAGCCTTCCCTGCCGGCCCTGACATTGTCGATCTCGGCCTCGATCAGCTCGACCACCTTCTGACGCAGGTTGATGGGGGCCGCGCTCAGCGCCTCCAAGCGCTCGGGCGTCGCATAGCCGGTGATGTAGTTGAACACCCGGCCGGCATCGCGGCACAGCGCCGGATTGGTCGTGAAGAAGGACAGGTCGGTATAGATCTTGGCCGTGATCGGGTGGTAGTTGCCCGTGCCGAAATGGACATAGGTCTTCAGGCCGCCGCTCTCGCGGCGCACGACCATGGAGATCTTGGCGTGGGTCTTGAGCTCGACGAAGCCATAGACGACCTGCGCGCCGGAGCGCTCCAGATCGCGCGCCCAGCGGATATTCGCCTCCTCATCGAAACGCGCCTTCAGCTCGACCAGCGCCGTCACCGATTTACCGGCCTCGGCCGCCTCGATCAGCGCCGAGACGATCGGGCTGTCCGAGCTGGTACGGTAAAGCGTCTGCTTGACGGCGACGACATTGGGATCGCGCGCGGCCTGGCGCAGGAACTGCACCACCACGTCGAAGCTCTCGAACGGGTGATGGACGATGATGTCCTTCTGGCGGATCGCCGCAAAGCAGTCGCCGCCGAAATCGCGGATCCGCTCCGGAAAGCGGGCGTTATAGGGACGGAATTTAAGATCGGGGCGCTCATCGACGATCAGCTGCTTGATGTCGGACAGGCCGGACAGCCCGTCGAGCTGGAACACGTCGTCGGGCGCGGCATCGATCCTTTCGGCCAGGAACGAGCAGAGGTCCGACGGCATGTCCGCCTCGATCTCCAGATGGATGACATGGCCGCGGCGACGGCGCTTCAGCGCGGTCTCGTAGAGGCGGACGAGATCCTCCGCCTCTTCCTCGATTTCGATGTCGCTGTCACGCAGCACGCGGAACGTGCCCTGTCCCACCACCGTGAACCCCGGGAACAGCCGGTCGAGGAACAGGCTCACCACCTGCTCGATGGAAATCAGGCGGATGGCGTCGCCCGGCAGGCGCATGAAACGGCCAGCCGCGGACGGAATGAGCAGGATCGCCTGCATGCGCTTGGCATCGGCGACCCGGGTCAGGTTCAGCGCCAGGCCGAAGCCCAGATTGGAGATGAACGGGAACGGATGCGCCGGATCGATGGCCAGCGGCGTCAGCAGCGGGAAGACATCGGCCATGAAGCGCTCGTCGAGCCAACTCTTCTCGGCCACGGAAAGCTCGTCGGTGCTGAGCACGGCAATGCCGGTGTTGCGCAGCTCCTGGCGCAGCTTGCGATAGATCTGCTGCTGGGCTTGCACCAAGGCACGCACCCGCTGATGCACCTCGTTAAGCTGCTGTGCCGGGGTCAGGCCGTCGACGCTATGGGTGACGATGCCGGCATTGACCTGGCCGCGCAGTCCCGCCACGCGCACCATGTAGAACTCGTCCATGTTGTTGGCCGAGATCGACAGGAAGCGCACCCGCTCCAGCAGGGGATGATGCGGGTTGTCCGCCTCCTCGATGACGCGCTCGTTGAAGGCCAGCCAGGAAATCTCGCGATTGATGAAGCGGCGTTCGGAACGGGACGTGATGGCGAGCTGGCGCTGAGCGGTGCGAGGCGGCACGTTTCGTCTCTTTGTCGTTGGACGGGGGGCTGATCTGGACAATCGGTCCGGATGAATGGTGAATGCAACACCATCCGCGCGTATACGGCAATACTACGTCGGTATCATGACAGCCGCCAAGGCTCGACCCTAGGCCTGAACGCCGGCGCCTGGCCATCTCCCTCCATCGCCTCTACCCCGCGCGGATTGACCGCAAACCTCGGGCGGTTCATGGTGATCGAATGATCAATAACACTCCAGGGAGGAGCGACATGGCCGAGTTGGGATCGATCGTCGTCACGGGCGGCAGCCGGGGTATCGGCGCTGCGATCTGCCGCAAGCTGGCGGCGGATGGTTACGCCGTGATGGTCAACTATGCCGGCAACCGGGCCAAGGCGGATGAGGTCGTGGACGCAATCCGCAAGGCCGGCGGCAAGGCCGTGGCCTATCAGGCGGATGTCGTCGACGAAGGCCAGGTCGAAGCCATGTTCGCCACCGCGGTCAAGGAGTTGGGGCCTCTTTCGGGCCTGGTGACCAATGCCGGGTTGCTGGGGCCGATCGCCCGCGTCGACGAATACGATGCGGCGGAGATGCGCCGGCTGTTCGACGTCAACATCACCGGCCTGATCCTGTGCTGCAAATATGCGATCCGGCGGCTCTCGACCAAGCATGGCGGCAAGGGCGGCTCGATCGTCAATATGGGCTCCGTGGCCGCGCGCCTGGGCGGCGCCGCCCGCCTTGCTCCCTACGCCGCCTCCAAGGGCGCGGTCGAGACCTTCACCCGCGGCCTCGCCAACGAGATCGCGGCGGAATCGATCCGTGTCAACGCCGTCTCGCCCGGCGTGATCAATACCGAGATGACCGAGGCCGACATCTTCTCCGCCGCGGTCAAGACCATCCCCATGGGCCGTAAGGGCGAACCGCACGAAGTCGCCGATGCGGTCAGCTGGCTGATGTCGCCCGGTGCCAATTTCGTCACCGGCACCATCGTCACGGTATCCGGGGGCCGTTAGCCGATCGTTTCCCGCCTGTCCGTGGCGAACCCTCGGCCGAAGCCCGGCCGAGGATTCGCCACGAGAGATGCTGAGGCGCGGATTCAGCGTGGGAAAGCACGGCCTTCCCTGGGATAAAGCTTGGAGCCATGCCCCGTAGCCTGCTCATCGTCGTCCTCGCCCTGCTGACCGCCTTCGGGCCGATGTCGATCGACATGTACCTGCCGGGATTGCCCGTCATCGCCACCGATCTCAGGGCCGATTACGGCGGGGCGGAGCTGACCTTGAGCACGTTCTTCCTGGGTTTCGCCTGCAGCCAGGTGATCTATGGACCGCTGGCCGATCGTCTAGGCCGGCGCCGGCCGCTGCTTGCCGGCATCGCGATCTACATCCTCGGCAGCATCGGCTGTGCGCTCGCCCACGACATCACGATGCTGATCGCCTGCCGCTTCTTCCAGGCTGCCGGCTGCAGTGCGGGACCGATGCTGGCACGCACCATCGTCCGCGATCTCTACACTGGCGCCAGGGTGGCGCGCGTACTCTCGATCATGATGACCGTCATGGGCTGCGCGCCCATGCTGGCGCCGATCATCGGCGGGCAGATCCTCGTCCATGCCGATTGGCGCGCGATATTCTGGCTGGGTGCGGGCTTCGCGGCCGTCATGTTCCTGATCATCCTGGTCTGGCTGCCCGAAACGCTGCCTCCGGAACGACGCCTGGCCGGGCATGGTTTCGGCAACGGCATCGGCGCCATGGCCGGCAGCTATGCCATCATGCTGCGCCATCCCCTGTTCCTCAGCTACGCGCTGGGTGGCAGCCTCGTCTTCGGTGGCGTGCTGGCCTATCTGGCGGGATCGCCCCAGGTCTTCATCACCCTGCATCATGTGACGCCGCAGACCTACGCCCTGCTCTTCGCGCTCAACATCGTCGGGCTGATCGGCGTTTCGGCGCTCAATGCCTGGGTCGTGGCGCGCTTCGGCGTCGAGCGGATGCTGGGCATCGGCATCGCGGCCGCCGCCGCAGCGGGCGTGGCGCTGGTCGGCGTGAGCTTCAGTCGGATCGACAGCGTGGCACTGCTGGTGCCGCCCTTGTTCTGCTTCGTCGCAAGCCTGGGCATGGTCGGCGCCAACGGAATCGCCGGCTGCCTCAATATCTTCCCGGAACGCGCAGGCGCTGCCTCGGCGTTGTTCGGCTGCCTGCAGATGACCAGCGGCGCCATATTAGGCGCGTTGGTCGGCTGGGCCGCGGACGGCACGGCGCGGCCGATGGCCGTTTTCGTCTGTGCCGGCGGCGTATTGGCCCTGGCGGCTCAGCGCGGCCTGGCGTACATCAGCAGGCGACAGCATCGCCGGGATGGTCACGCTGCCCTGCGTGGCGTGGAATATCCCACGCGGATTAGCGGATCGGAATAGGCTGGAACGCGCGCACGTTTTTGTTAAGTTCGAGGGAACGGAATTCCCACCCTTGCCGTATAATGAGCGGAACGGACAACTACCCGAGAACCGCATTCCGTACGTCTCGGGTCATGGAGATTAAGAATAATGTCGCGCATTTCGACTGTCGTCGCATGTGCCAGCGCCCTGACACTGGCGGCCTGTGCGGTTCAACCGCCGATTGGCCCCAGCGTGGCTGCCATGCCGGGTCAAGGCAAGTCGCTTCAGCAGTTCAATCAGGATGAAATGACCTGCGAGACCTACGCCTCGCAACGTACGGGCGGCGCCCAACCGCAGCAGGCGGCCAACAACTCTGCCGTCGGTAGCGCCGTGATCGGCACCGCCATCGGTGCCGCGGCCGGTGCAGCCCTCGGTGCCGCGGCCGGCAATGCCGGCCTCGGCGCTGCGGCCGGCGCCGGCGCAGGCCTGCTCGGCGGTACCGCCGTCGGCTCGCAGAACGCGCAGTATTCATCCGATGCGCTGCAGCAACGTTACGACATTGCCTACTCGCAATGCATGGTCACTGCCGGCAACCGTGTGCCGGCACCGGAAGCCCCGGTGGCCTATGGCGCCCCGGCGCCCGGCTATTACGTGGCGCCGGGTCCAGCCTATGTCGCAGGCCCGACCGTCGTCGTTGGCGGCGGCTACTACCATCGCCCTTGGCATCGCTGGTAACAGCGTGGGTATCCCCGTCGGGCCCCAAAGACCCGACGGGGTTGCCCCCAACATGACTTTCCGCCTATCTTTGAGTGCATTCCGCCAATATGGCGGCAATCGATCATATCGGTGCCGACCGCATTGATGTCGATCCAGCGAATGCAGCGAACGGAAAGTCCCGTCCTTCCATGCCGCCCGTCCTCCCCATGACGACAGAGAAGCCGCAGAACGACCTCGCCGTGACCGAGCAGCAATCCAGCCAACTCGATGCCGAGCCACGCCCGCGTCCGCGGGTCCGCCGAGCACATCGCGGTGTCGGCGCGATGACGCGCTACGTCCATCGCGCCTATAGCCGGGTTCTGCAGCGGCGCCTGATGCCCTACAACCTGACCGTCGCGCAGTACCTGCACCTGCGCACGCTGTGGCAGGACGGACCGATGACGCAGATCGAGATCTCGCAGCGCATCGGCATCGAGAAGGCGTCCTCGACCTCGGTCATCGATTCCCTGGAAAAGGAAGGGCTGATCCTGCGCGTGCGCGATACCCAGGACCGGCGCAAGATCAATGTCAGCCTGTCGCCGAAGGGCGAGGCGCTCCGCGATCAGGTCAGGATCGTCGCCCGCTCGGTCGCCGACGATGCCGTGATCGGCATCGACGATGACGAATTGCTGCTGTTCTTCAAGATCCTGGACAAGATGATCGCCAATCTGGACGCGGCGATCTGAGAAGGATGGTGCCCTGAAGCGCCATCACGCTCCCCCACTGCCTAGATGAAAATTCGCCGCGGATTATGCGACTCCGCACGGATCAGGCTTTGGCCTGCAGTGCAGGGGGGTATATACTGCGCCCGCCAGCCACAAGCCGCAGGCCGATGACGTTCCGCCGGGTGAAGGTTCCCAAGAAGGGAATGTTCGCGGTGGCCGTCGGGCTTTTATTTCGTCAGTTCCTTTGTCTGAAGCTTCAACGCGTTCAGGAAGGAGTCAGAGATGAAGACGATCTTGCACTTGGCAGTTTTGGCGCCGGCACTCATTCTGATGGGATGCAATACCACCGGTACGATGACGGGGAGGAACGCCGGTGATCCGACGGGAATCGCACCGAGTAGTCAGGGCATCTCACAGGAAGTACCAAGCGACTCGACAGCGGACTTCAATCCCGTTGGCGATGGCGACTGACAGGACGACGCGGGGGGGATTCCCCCCCGCGTCTCGCACTAGCCGTCAGAGTGCCTGCTTTTCCTCGGCCATGAAGGCCGACTGTTGTTCGTCATAGGCCTTCATATTGGCGCGTGCCGCCGAATTGCGCATGAGCATGAAGGCGGAGAGCGCCGCCAGCGTGCCCGGCACCGCCGCCACCAGGAACAGCGACTGCACATCGAGTTTAAACGACAGCAACAGCCCGCCCAGCATCGGACCGAGCATGGAGCCGGCACGGCCGATGCCGAAGGCCCAGCTCATGCCGGTGGCGCCGATCGAGGTGGGATAAAGCCGGGTCGTCACCGCATTGGCCGAGATCTGCGAGCCAATGACGCAGAAGCCCGCGATGAAGGCCATGATCAGCACCGCCGAAGGCTGGGAGGCGACCATGCCCAGCAATACGATCGACACCGCGCCCGAGAAATAGAAGGCGCTGATGGCGCCGCAAGGATTGAGACGCCGGACGACGAGGCCGAAACCCAGGCAGCCGATGATGCCGCCCATATGGAGCAGCGAGGCCGCCATCACCGCGCGCTCGACCGAAAGCCCGGCATCGTTGGTCACCGTCGGCAGCCAGGTCGATAGGAAGAACATGCCGATGAGGTTGGTGAACCACATGGCCCAGACCAGCAGGGTCATGCTGCTGCGATTGCCCGTAAACAGCTCGCCGACCGAGGCCTTCTCGGTCCTCACCTCCTCGATGTGGAAGCGCGTCTCGGCCGTGATGCCGAGCTGGGGCCGCATGCGGCCAACCAATCGAGCCACCTCACCCGGCTGGCGCTGCTTGATGATCAGGAAGCGCACCGATTCCGGCAGCTGGAAATAGAGCAGCGGCAGCAGCGCCAGGGGAATGAGGCCGCCGACGAAGAATACCGATTCCCAGCCGAAGGCCGGGATGATCCCGGCAGCGATGCTGCCCCCGATCGCGCCACCCGCGGAATTGCCGCAGACCGCGCCCACCACCATCAGCGCCTGGGAGCGCCGCGAGGAATATTCCGAGGTCAACGACACCGCATTGGGATAGGAGCCGCCGATGCCCAGGCCGGTAATGAAGCGCAGGGTCGTGAGCGCCCAGATCGAATGACAGAATATCGTGCCGAAAGAGCCGAGGCAGGCGAGTACGAGGCAGTAGAGGATGACCTTGCGCCGACCGAAGATATCGGCCAGCGGTCCCAGCGCCAGCGTGCCGATGACCGTACCGACCACGCCGGAGGTCAGCGCCGGCGTGATGACGGCCTTCGAGACATGCCAGCCCTTGACGATGGCTGGCCCGACATAGGCCATCGACTGCACATCGTAGCCGTCGATGAAGTTGACGCAAATGCAGAGCGCAAGTACCCAATATTGGAACGCGCTCATCTTGCCGGTGTCGATCAATTCGCCGACGTTGATGGACCGACTTGCCATCCATTACCTCCCCTAATCCTTGATCGGCCACTCTGTCGGCAGCCTCGATCATTATGGTATGAATTCATACCATAGATATTTATTAGCGCCATGGCAATCCGGTCGGCGGCGATCATGCCGCCGACCGTTCCGCTACTAAAGCGGCCCCGCTATTTGAGCAGGATGTGGATCGTCTTGTTCTCGGTGTAGCTCAACAGCTCCTCGATGCCTTCCTCATTGCCGAGGCCGCTGTTGCGCATGCCGCCGAAGGGCGTGCCGTAGAAATGACCGGACGCGCCGTTGATCCAGACATAGCCCGATTTGACACGGCGTGCGGCGCGCAGCGCCGTGTTGAGGTCGTTGGTCCAGATCGAGGCGGTCAGGCCGTAGTCGGTCGAGTTGGCCAGTTCGAGCGCCTCCTCCTCGTCCTTCCATTTGAAGACGGACAGCACCGGCCCGAAGATCTCCTGCGTCGCGATGCGCATCTTCGGATTCACCTCGGCGAAGACCGTCGGCTCGACCCAATAGCCTCGTCTGAAATAATCGCCCGCCGGCCTTTTACCGCCGGCGACGAGACGCGCGCCATCCTGCTTGCCGGCCTCGATCATCGCCATCACGCGCTCGTAATGGCGTTTGGAGTTGATCGGCCCCATCTGGGTCTGCTCGTCGAGCGGATCGCCCAGGCGCAGCGCGCTCACGCGCTCGACCACCTTGGCCAGCACCCGGTCGTAGAGGGATTCATGCAGCAGGAGCCGCGAGGTCGAGCCGCAGGATTGGCCCTGCCACGCGAAGTTCATGCCGCCGACCGCGACGCGCGCGATCTCCTCCGGATCATTGTCGGGAAAGGCGATCAACGGGTTCTTGCCGCCAAGCTCCAGGCTCACATGCTTGACCGCGATCTCGGCGGCCGAACGCTGGATCGCCATGCCGGTCGGCACCGAGCCGGTAAAGCCCAGACGCTTGATGCGCGGATGGCGCACGATGGCGTCGCCCGTCGACGGGCCATTGCCGGTGACGATGTTGACGACGCCGGGTGGCAATACCTCCTGGCAGATCTCGGCCATGAAGCCGGCCGAAAGCGGGCTCTGTTCCGGCGGCTTCAGCACGACGCAATTGCCGGCCATCAGCGGTGCCGACAACGCGTTGGCGGCGAATTTGATCGGATGGTTGAACGGGATGATGCGGCCGACCACGCCATAGGGCTCGCGCAGCGTCATGTGCAGGTTCTTGGCGCTGGCCGGGATGGTCGCACCTTTGATCTCGGTGCCGAGCCCGGCGTAATAGTCGAGCGCCTTATGGGCGGAGGCGACATCGGCACGCATCTTGGCGATGGTGTTGCCGGTGTCCTTGACCTCGACCTCCAGAATCTCGCCGGCCTTGGCGCGCAGTTTCTCCGCCACTTTGCGCATGTATGCCGCACGCTCGCCGACCGACAGCGCGCCCCAACCGGGTGCGGCCTTCTCGGCCGCGACCACCGCCTGCTCGACATCCTCCTTACCGGCATCGGGTACATAGCCGATCAGTTCTTCATTGGCGGGATTGATCGATTCGAGCCGGCCGCCACCGATCGCGTCGACCAGTTCGCCGCCGATCAACATTTTCTTTTCAATGAGTTCGCCTGCCATCGCCATCTCTCCCTATTTTCAGCCTTTGCCCAGCGTTATTCCCACTGGAGAATGACGGCGCGATTTTCGGCCCGTCAAGCGGTCAAGGTTCCGCTATACGGAACAGAGGCGGGTATAGTATGATTTCTGACCATCGCCGGCCCAGGCGATTGACTTAGGGCACGCGATCATGTTGCGCTCGGCTCCCAAACGATAATGATGGAGGCACGCCCGGTCGATGGCGATGGATTACAAGGACGTTCTGGCGTTCCTGGCAGTAGCGCGGCTGGAGAGCTATTCGCGCGCGGCCGAGGAGCTGCATCTGGCGCAATCGGCGCTCAGCCGGCGCGTCATGCGGCTGGAGCATGCGCTGGGCGTGAGCCTGCTCGAACGCCATCCGCGAGGTGTGCGCGCAACCAAGGCCGGTGAAATCCTGGCCCGGCGCGCGAGCCAGATCGACATCGAGTTGCGCAAGATCGAGCAGGATATCCGTTCCTTAAGCAGCAGCGTCGAGGAAGACGTCTATATCGCCATGCCCCAGGGCGCCGCCAGGCTGCTCGCCGCCCCGATCGTCGCGCGTTTCCAGGCAGCCTATCCCAAGGCGCGGCTGCATATCTTCGAGGGCGAGAGTGTCGTCAACCAGGAGAGTGCGCTGCGCGGCGACGTCGCCTTCGCGCTGGTCTATAGCGCGCAATCCCATGAGGCGCTGGTGCTGCGTCCCCTGCTGGTCGAACGCATCCTGGTCATCGGCCCGGCCGCCGATCGCGAGGCGCGGGGATACCCCGACAGCTATGGGCTGAAGGAGCTGGCACGGCTGCCGCTGATTCTGCCGGGGCCGGTGACGCGGCATGGCTATCGCACCATCGTCGAGCAGGCGACCCGCCAGGCCGGCCTCGCCCCCAATATCGTGCTGGAGGTGAACGGCTTCGCCACCTCCCTCACCATGGTCCAGCAGGGGCTGGGCTATACCATCTCGACATACCCGCCGGTGCAGAGCGGCATCGAGGGCGGCAACTTCGTCGGCATTCCGATCGACTGGCCGAAGGCGGAGGTCGAATTGTCGCTGGTCTACCGCACCAACACGCCGATGCCGACCATGCTGCGGGCGCTCAAGACCATCATCGAGGAGGTCAGCGCCTCGATCAAATCTTCGCCCTATTCCCGGCCGGCAGTCGATCTGGAGACGGAATCCGTTATCTCCGATTGAGATAGATACGATCGCAAAATTGATCTTGTTCGGGCAAACCGGCCCAATCAATCCTGACCGACAAGAAGTGAGGGCGGGGACGCCATAATGGCACCCGGCGCTTAGAAAGTTTGCGGGGAGGATCGCCGGTGAATGCCATCGATCTTGAAGTCATCCATCAATCGACGCTGCAGGTGGCGCGCGAGCTGACGCTCAACATGCTGCGTACCGGCTATTCGACGATCATCAAGGAAAGCCAGGACTTTACCTTCGCCATATTCGACCGGCGCGGCCGGCTGGTGGCCCAGGGCGTGCCGCAGCCGCTGCATATCGGCCCGCTGGCGGCCCAGGTGAACGAAATCCGCCAGGTCTTCGCCGGCAAGATCAAGGACCGGGACGCCTTCATCGTCAATCACCCCTATCGCGCCTGCCAGAACCACGCGACCGACGTCACGGTGATCTCTCCGGTCTTCGCCGGCGGCAAGCTGGTGGCCTTCATCGGCAACATCGCGCACAAGCCCGATCTCGGCGGCAAGGTGCCGGGCACCAACAGCGGCGACGCCACCGATCTCTTCCAGGAAGGCCTGCTGATCCCGCCGCTGAAATTGCAGCGCGAAGGCGTGCTGAACGAAGACCTGAAGGAGATGATCTGCGCCAACACGCGCACGCCGGAGGTGACCTGGGGTGACGTCAACGCTCAGCTTCAGACCAACAACTACGGACTGGACAAGCTGGCGGAGCTGTTCGCCAAGCACGGCATCGATACGGTGCTCGGCTGCTGGGACAAGTGGATGGACATCGTCGAGCAGGAGCTGCGCCGCGAGATCGCCAAGGTCCCGGACGGTCTCTACGGGCCCGAGACCGACTGGATCGACGATGACGGCATCGACAAGGAGAAGAGCCACCGCATCACCGCGACGCTGGAGGTGAAGGGCGACACGCTCAATTTCATCCTCGACAGCGACGGCCAGGCGCGCGGTCCCATCAACCTGCGCCCCTGCGTCTCGCGCAACTTCATCGAATGCCTGGTCAAGATGGTGTTCGCGCCGAAGCTGCCGGTGAATAGCGGCCTGTCCCGCGTCGTCACGGTCACATATCCGGAAGAAGGCTCGCTGTTGAACCCGCGCTACCCAGCGCCGGTCAACATGTATGTGCGGCCGAGCCAGATCACGACCTCAGTGGTGATGCGCACATTGGCCAAGGCCGTCCCCGGCCGCGTCCCCGCCCCCGGCAGCGCGGCCGGCGGCTCTCTCAGCAGCGCCGGCCGCGATCCGCGGACCGGCAAGTGGTTCGCGCAATACGAGATCTTCAACGGCGGCACCGGCGCCCGGCCCAATGCCGACGGCGTCAGCGCCATGGACGAGTTGGTGGTCAACGTCATGAACACGCCGGTCGAGGCACTGGAGGCCGAGTTCCCGGTGCGTATCGAGCATTATGAGCTGGCGCCCGATTCGGCCGGGGCCGGCATCTATCGCGGCGGGCTCGGCACACGGCGGCGATGGCGCATCCTGGCCGAGGAATCGGCCGTCAACCTGCGCAGCGACCGCTTCAAGCATTCCTCGCCAGGGCTGTTCGCCGCAAAGCCGGCCCAGCCTTCCAAGGCCGTCCTCAATCCGGGCACTCCGGAGGAACGGCCGCTTACCTCGAAAGTCGCGGGGCTTCGATTGAAACAGGGCGATGTCGTCTCCTGGACGCTGGCCGGTGGCGGCGGCTGGGGCAACCCCTTCGAACGCGAGCTCGACCGCGTGTTCATGGATGTGGTCAACGGCTATGTCTCGATCGAAGGCGCACGCCGCGATTACGGCGTCGTCATCGATACCGAGACCATGACCATCGACATGCGCGCGACCGCCCAGCTGCGCGGTAGCGGCGCCACCCACGACGGAGCCGCGCCATGACCATGCGCATCGGCATCGATGTCGGCGGTACCTTCACCGACGTCACCGGCTTCGACGACACCCAGGCACAAGTCACGCTGATCCGCAAATACTCGTCCAATCCGGCCGAGCCGATGCGGGTGATGGCCGAGATCGCCGGCGATCTGCTGCAGCATTATGGGCCGGACGGCGTCTCACTGGTGCTGCACGGCTCGACCGCGGCGCTCAACACGCTCCTGGAAGACAAGGGCGTCAAGGTCGGCCTGCTCACCACGGCGGGCTTCCGCGACATCTACGAGATCGGCCGGCAATGGCGCGGCAACGACGTGTTCAACATTTTCGCGCCGGCACCGAAGATGCTGCTGCCGCGCCGGGCGATCATCGAGGTGCGCGGCCGCCTCGGGTCCCGTGGCGAGGAGATCGAGCCGCTCAATGCCGGCGACATCGAGCGCGGCGTCAAGGCGCTGCTGGCCCAGGGCGTCGAGGCGATCGCCGTAGCCTTCCTGCACGCCTATGCCAACCCGGCGCATGAACAGGCCGCCGACCGGCTGATCCGCGAGCTGGCACCCGAGACCTATGTTGCGCTGTCCAGCGACGTGAACCCGGAATGGCGCGAATACGAGCGCACGGCCTCCACCGTCGCCAATTGCTATATCGGCCCGCCGGTCTCGCGCTATCTCGAGAACCTGGAGACGCTGCTGCTCGAGCGTTTCCCGAAGGCCCGCGCGCTGATGATGAAATCCGACGGCGGCGCCGGCAGTGCCGCCATGTTGTCAGGCAAGCCGATCCAGATCGTCATGTCCGGCCCGGTCGCCGGCGTCATCGGCAGCCGGTATCTGGGCGACCTCAAGAAGATCGACAACCTCATCACCTTCGACACCGGCGGCACCAGCTCCGATATGGCGGTGATCCCCGGCCAGCCTCTCTACAAATCCGAGATGAGCGTCGGCCGCCATCCCTTGCGTACCCAGACCGTCGACATCGACACGATCGGCGCCGGTGGCGGCAGCATCGCCAGCGTCGAGCTGGGCGGCGTACTGAAGGTCGGACCGCAAAGCGCTGGCGCCCGTCCCGGCCCTGCCTGCTACGACCGTGGCGGCACCCAGCCGACGCTCACCGACGCGCTGGTCGTGCTGGGGCATCTGAGTTCCAAGGCGCTGCTCCAAGGTGGCATGCCTCTCGCGGCCGACAAGGCGTGGAAGGTGGTGCATGAGAACCTGTCCGCCAAGCTCGGCATGAGCGATGTCGAGGCGGCCTGGGGCGTGCTGACCGTGCTGGTCGCCAATTGCGTCAGCGCCATGCGCACCATCACGGTCGAGCGCGGCTACGACCCGCGCGAATTCACCCTGGTGCCGTTTGGCGGCATGGGACCGACCATCGCCGGCAACATCGCGGCCGAGCTCGGCATCGGCCGGATATTGGTGCCGCGCGACCCCGGCACCTTCAGCGCCTGGGGCATGCTGGTCACCGACGTGCATCAGGAGAAGACCCGCACCAAGCTGGTCTCGCTGGACGAGGCGACGCCGGAGACGATCGAAACGATCTTCGCCGAGATGGAAGTCGACGTATTGAAGGATCTGGAGCGGGAGAATTTTTCGGCCGACCGCCTGCACGCGCTACGCACCGCCGGCATGCGCTATCGCGGCCAATCCTACGAGGTGGGCGTGCCTTTGGGCACTGTCAGAACCCGCGCCGATCTCGATCAGCTCGCCCAACGCTTCCATGAGGCGCATCGCCGCCGCTATGGCCATATGGCCGAGAATGAATCGATCGAGATCGTCAATTTCAAGGTGACCGGCGTCGGCGAGATCGACAAGCCAGTGCTGACCCCAATCGAACTGAAGGGAGGCGAAGCGGCCAGTCCCGCGCCTGAGCCCATCGAGACGCGCAGCGCCTATTTCGGGAGATATGGCGCCATGGAGGCGGGAGTCTGGCGGCGCGGCGACCTGCGTCCCGGCGACCATGTCTCCGGCCCGGCGATCCTGGAGGAGCCGACCTCGACCATCGTGCTCTATCCCGGCCAGATTGCGTCGGTCGACCCGTATCTAAACCTCGAAATCGCACTCGAAACCGTATAGGACCGAAGAGCAGACCCGGCACAACCGGGCAAACAAGCCCAATCCAGGGAGGAAGGGAGCGGAATGAGCCTGCCGGCCGAAGGTAGGAGCATGGAAGCGAAGACGGCACGGCCACGCCGGATGGCGTCGGCCGCCATGCGCCGTTTCGTCATCGGGCTTGGCACCATCATCGTGCTGCTCCTGTTATGGGAGGCCGTGACGGATCTGGGGCTGATCGATCCGATCCTGATCTCCTCGCCCTCCCGCGTCATCGAGGCTGGCATCGGCCCGTTCAGCTCCGGCGACATCTGGCCGGACATCGATGTCAGCGCCGTCGAATTCGCCTGGGGCTACCTGGCGGCCATCGTCATCGGCATCCCCCTCGGCCTCGGCATGGGCTTGTACAAGCGGATCAACTACCTGGTCGGCCCGTTCATCGACATGCTGAACGCGGTGCCGCGCATCACCTTCCTGCCGATCCTGATCCTGTGGTTCGGCATAGGCATCTGGTCCAAGGTCGCCGTGGTGTTGATGGGTGCCGTCATCCCGATCACCATCGCCACATATACCGGTGTCCGCACCAACGAGGCGCGCTTCGTCCGGGTCGCACGCAGCTTCGGCGCCAGCCCCTGGAAGCTGCTGACCAGCATCATCCTGCCCGGTACCGTGCCCTACCTCTTCACAGGCCTGAAATACGGCGCCGGCCGGGCGCTCCTGGGCGTGGTGGTCGGCGAGATCTATGCCTCCACATCCGGCGTCGGCCATATGATCTCGGATGCCGGCAATTTGTTCGACACCTCGACCGTGTTCCTGGGGGTCGTCATGTTCATGGCGGTCGGCGTCACGGTGACGACGCTGCTGAACCGCATCGAGCGGCATTTCGACCGCTGGCGCCCAGAGACGCAAAGACAATGACGGTCCTGGTCAAACCACAAGCCGCCGAGAAGCGGCCACCGGGCGTGCTGGACGTCATCCGCGACACCTATTTCGCCTATGAGCGCGGCATCTTGGGCGTACTGGCCTTCGTACTGTTCCTACTTATCTGGGAAGGGCTTGGCCGCGGCTGGTGGGCCGATCTGTTCCATGCGGAATCCCTGCGGGTAAAGCCGATCATGCTGTCGGCGCCCAGCACCATCGCGGCCGCCGCCTGGCATATGTATTTCGTCACCGGCGAGATGTGGCGGCATCTGGGCCTGTCCGGGTTCGAATTCCTGCTGGGCTTCCTGGCATCCTGCTTCATCGGCATCCCGGCGGGACTCATCTGCGGCCGTTACCGCGACCTGGCCTATGCCGCGGAACCGCTGCTCAACGCGCTCAACGCCACGCCACAGGTGGCGCTGATCCCGCTGGTCGTGTTGTGGATAGGGACGGGTTTGGGAGCCCGTGTCTTCATCATCGCGCTGCTGATGATCGTGCCGCTGATAATCAACGGCTTCGCCGCGATGCGCACGGTGGAACCCAAATACCTGACGTTGGCCAAGAGCTTCGGCGCCGGTGAATGGACGGTGTTCCGCACCATCATCCTGCCGGCCTCGACGCCCTTCCTCCTGGCCGGCATCCGCTTGTCCATCGGCCGCGGCATGATCGGCATCGTCGTCGGCGAGATCTACGGCGCCCCGGTCGGCATCGGCGTCATGATCAACCAGGCGGGCCAGACCTTCCAGACCGCCAAAGTCTTTGTCGGCGTGCTCACCATCGTCATCTGCGGCCTTGTCCTGTCCGAGGTCGTGCGGCGCATCGAACGGCGGGTCGAAAGATGGCGCCCGCAGATTCAGGAACAGTCGTCATGACCAAGATCAAGCTGGAAGCGCGCAATATCGGCCTGGAATACGGCAGGGGCACGCAGAACAGGCTGGTGGCGCTGTCCGACATCAACCTCTCGATCTATGAGAACGAATTCGTCTCGATCGTCGGACCCTCCGGCTGCGGCAAGACGACGTTCCTTTCCGTGGTCGACGGTCTGATCGAGGCCAGCGGCGGCCAGATCCTGGTCGACGGCAAGGTCGTGACCAAGCCGGGGTCCGACCGCGCCGTCGTGTTCCAGGATTCCTCGCTGCTGCCCTGGCGCACGGTGATGAAGAACGTCGTCTACGGCCTGGAATGCGTCGGCGTGAAGTCAAAAGAGGCCGAGGAGCGCGCGGCACATTTCATCGAGATGGTCGGCCTGGCGGGCTTCGAGAATCGTTTCCCCTACCAGCTCTCGGGCGGCATGCAGCAACGGGTGAACCTGGCTCGTGCGCTGGTCATGGACCCGGAGATTCTGCTGATGGACGAGCCCTTCGCGGCTCTCGACGCCCAGACGCGCGAGCTGATGCAGGAGGAACTGCTGCAGATCTGGAGCAAGTCGGGCAAGACCGTGCTGTTCATCACCCATCAGATCGACGAGGCGATCTTCCTCTCCGACCGGGTCATCGTGTTCTCGGCCCGGCCCGGCCGCGTCAAGGAAGACATCAAGATCCCACTGGAACGACCGCGCTCGCTCAAGCTCAAGCGCGACCCGCGCTTCCACGCGCTGGAGGACCGGATCTGGGCACTGATCCAGGAAGACGCCGTACGTACGCCGCAACGGGCCACCGCCGGCTGACGCCTGACCGATAAAAACAACAAGAACGTAAGGGAGGACGAGATGACACCGAGACTGACCAAGCGCGGCCTGCTGATGCTGGGTGCGATGCTGACGCTGGGCATGGCGATGCCGGGCATGCTGAGGCCCGCGCACGCCGACAACCTCACGCCGTTCAAGATCGCGGTCTCAACGCCGGTCTCGTCGATCCTGCCGGTGTATCTGGCCAAGGCCGGCGGCTTCTATAAGAAGCAAGGCCTGGATGTGTCGATCATCTCGACCGAGGGCGGCACCCGCGGCGTGCAGGTGCTGATGTCGGGCGAGATCCAGGCCATGCATGTGGGATTGTCGCCGGTCGTCGCCGCCAATGCGCAGGGCGCCGATATCCGGTCGATCGCCTCCACCACCAACACCCTGCCGATCACCATCTTCACGACAACGAAGATGAACCCGCCCTTGCCCAAGGGCACGATCATCGGCATCTCGACCTTGGGCTCCGAGACCGACATCGCGCTCACCATCGCGCTGCGCGCCATGGGGCTGAAGCGCTCGGACATGAACATCACCCAGATCGGCGGCACATCGCAGCGCTTCGCCGCCATGACCGTCGGCCGCATCCAGGCGGCCCCGATGCTGGAGCCGGGCACCACCGCCGCCAAGCAAAAGGGCTATACCGCGGTCTATGATCTTTCGGCCGCGAAGACGCCCTGGATCTTCGATTCCGTGGTCATGACTTCCGCCTTCCTCAAAGCGCATCCCGACGAGGTGCAGCACTTCCTCAAGGCCTATGTCGAGGCGGCTTATTGGGGCATGGCCAATCCCGACAAGGCGAAGCAGGTCATTTCGACCACCTTCAAGACCAAGGACCCGGCGGTGATCGATGCCAGCTACAATTCCTTCAAGTCGCTGATGCCGCTTGACGCCAGGCCGTCGGTCGAGGGCGCCAAGAACGTCATCAAGGAATTGCAGGCGACCGGCGTCAAGCTGACCACGACCGATCCCAACGCCTATCTGGATCTGGGCCCGATCGACCAGCTCAAGAAGTCGGGCTTCATCGCCCAGATGCAGAAGACCTACAACATCCACTAGAGCCCGATCCGTTCAGGTCGTGCCGACCTGAACGGTGAATCGGCCGCCAAACTTTTGCTCACATCACGATTCGGATTCAGGTCGGCACGACCTCAAATCATCGTGATCCAAGGGACGCCCGCCATGGACAGCTCCAAGACCCCTGCCCGCTTCAGCCTGGATGGCGAGGTCGTCATCATCACCGGCGGCGGCAAAGGCATCGGCAAGGTCTATGCCGAGGCATTCGCCAAGGCCGGAGCCCTGGTCGTCGCCGCCGACATCGACGGCAAGGCCGCCGAAGAGGTCGCCGCCAGCATCATCGCCACGGGCGGCAAGGCGATCGCCACCACCACCGACGTCGCCGACCCCGCCTCGGTCGGGCAGATGGTGGCGGCGACGCTCAAGGCCTTCGGCACCATCGACGTGCTGATCAACAACGCCTCGCTGATGAGCGTGCTGCCACGCCGGTCCTGGCTGGAGATCCCGGTTGACGAATGGGACCGCGTCATGGCCGTCAACCTGCGTGGCATGTTCATCTGCTGCCAGGCGGTGTTCCCGACCATGCGCGACAAGGGCCGCGGCAAGATCGTCAACATCTCCTCCAGCCGGATCTGGGAGGGCGCGCCGTTGCGTCTGCACTACACGACCTCGAAGGCGGGCGTGGTCGGGCTGACCCGGGCGCTCGCCCGCGAGGTCGGCGAGGCCGGCGTCACCGTCAACGCCGTCTCGCCCGGCAACACCCAGAGCGAAACGCAAATCGCCAGCTCCGACCCCGCCTATCTCGCCGGCCGGGTCAAGGGCCGCTCCATCCCGCGCGCGCAGACGCCGGACGATCTGCTGGGCGCGGTCATGTTCCTGGCCTCACGCGCCAGCGATTTCATGACTGGCCAGACGATCAATGTCGATGGCGGCCGGGCGATGCATTGATGCGTCACGCACTACCGAGTGATGCAATAGACCGAGGATCATGCTAGCCTCAATTCCCAGAGAGGGAGCATGAGCGACACCAATATTCTGGTCCTGCAGCATCTCGACGTGGAGACGCCGGGCATCTTCGCCGAACTCTGGCGTGCGGCCGGTCATCATGTCGATGTGGTCGAGCTCGACCAGGGCGAGAGGATCTACGACCTCGACCCCTATGACCTGCTCGTCGTCATGGGCGGCCCAATGGATGTCTGGCAGCACGATGCCTATCCCTGGCTTCGCACCGAGATCGCGGCGATCAAGCATTGGGTGACCTGGCTGAAGCGCCCCTATCTCGGCATCTGCCTCGGCCATCAGCTCCTGGCGGCAGCGCTCGACGGCGAGATCGGGTTGATGGCCGCGCCCGAAGTCGGCATCGCCGACATCCACCTGACCGATGCCGGCACCGCCGATCCGATCTTCCGGGGCATGCCTCATACCCTGCCGGCGCTGCATTGGCATGGCGCCGCGGTGCTGCGGCCGCCCGAGGGTTGCGAGATCCTCGCCGGTAACACCCATTGCCCGAACCAGGCGATGCGCTATGGCCGCACCGCCTATGGCTTCCAATTCCATATCGAGATCACGGAGACGACGGTCGGCGACTGGAACGCGATCCCAGAATATCGGGCCAGCCTTGAGGCGGCGCTCGGCAAGGATGGCGCCGACCGGCTTGCGGCCGACATCCGCGGCGCGCTGCATGGTTTCAACGCCACAGCCCGGCAAATCAATGAGAATTTCTGGCGTTTGTGTGAATAGCCGATTTGACGAATCCCATCTCTTGAGCGGAATATGCCGCTCGAATTTTGAGGCCAGCGCACCCATGGCACAGACAAAAATAACCGCCGCGCATGCCAAGGACCCTCGGGAATCCGCCGATAGTGATAGTAGGCAAGTCGCGCGTACCAGCTTCACCATCGGCCTCTGTCTGCTGATGTTGTCGATGACGCCGATCGTCGGGCTGATCATCGATCTGGTGCTGTTGATGGTTCCGACCATGGAATCGGCGGTGGCGCTGCCCCGGCCCGACCTGCAGGGCTACATCGTGCTGTTCTGCGTGCTGACCGGTTCGGTGGGCGCGGCCATGATGTTCGGCGCCGGCGAGGATGGCCTGATCCAACGCAGCCGGCATCCTGGCCGCATGACCGCCATGGCCTCGCTCTACGGCCTGGCCTTCGCCTGCCTGCTCATCGGCATGCTGATCTGGATCGGCTCGCTGCATTTCGACCGGGCCGTGATCTAAAGTCCGATCTAGTCCTCGAAACGCGCACGCTCGTCAAGGAACAGCTGGACCAGGAAATCGGTGACGGTCCTGATCGATGGGTCGCTGGCATCCTGACGCCGCGTGACCAGCCACAGCTCGCGCATGGGCGGCATCCGATCCAATGGACAAGGCACCAGCCGGTCGTCGGCACGGCCGATGATATGTGGCAGCAGGACGATGCCGGCATCGGCCCGCGCCGCTTCGGCCTGGGCAGCCTGGTTGTTCGCGCGGAAGGCAATACGTGCCCTGGGGAAATGCCGCGTCAGCCATAGGGCGTCGGGAATATGCGCGTTGGCCTCGTCGAAGCCGACGAAGACTGGCGCCGCCCCCGCCTCGATCCGTCGACGCCATGCCGCCGATCCATAGAGCCCGTAGCCCAATGATGCGAGGCGCCGGGCGATCAGGTCGCCATCCTCCGGACGGCCGAGACGCAAAGCGATATCCGCCTCCCGACGATCAAGGCTGATGCTGCGCATATCCGTCGAAACCTCGATATCGAGATGCCGATAGGCGGCCGTCAGCGTTGCGAGCCGCGATATCAGGAAACTTTGCGCCAAGCCGGGCGTGGCGCTCACGCGAACCAGCCTCGTCGGACCTTGGTCGGTACCGCCGCGGCAGAGGCCGGCTGCCGCCATCTCCATGTCTTTGGCCGCGGCCAAGGCATCGGTGCCGGCCGGCGTCAGCACATAGCCATCCGGCCGCCTTTCAACCAGCTTCCGTCCCAGTGTTCGTTCGAACGCCGCGATGCGCCGGGCGATGGTCGCGTGGTTGACCGACAGCGCACGCGCCGCCGCCGACAGGCTGCCATGGCGGGCCAAGGCTACGAAGACACGGACGTCCGCCCAGTCGATCTGTGCGAATTCGCTCAGCCATTGAGCAAAGTTAGCGAATTTTCCAACAAGGCACCATAGGCGCATGCTCAAGCCACGACGTTACCCACCAAGAGGATCATCATGCCCGCCTCGTCCCTCACCCTCACGCTCATCGGCGGCCCGACCGCGCTTATCGAGATCGGCGGCCTGCGGCTCCTGACCGACCCGACCTTCGACCCGCCGGGCCTCTATCGCGAAACCCCGGTCCGGTTCGAGAAGACATCCGGCCCGGCCTTGTCGGTGGCGGAGATCGGTACGCTCGATGCCGTACTGCTCAGCCACGACCATCACCTGGACAATCTCGACAGCGGCGGCCGGGCGATGCTGCCGGGCGTGCCGGCGACCTTCACGACCCAGGCGGGTGCCGGGCGGCTGGGCGGCAATGCGCTCGGCCTGGCGCCGTTCGAGACGCGCATTCTGGAGGGGCGCAACGGTGCCAAGCTGTTCGTCACGGCGACGCCGGCACGCCACGGCCCGGTCGGCATCGAGCCCATCTCCGGCGATGTCGTTGGATTTCTCTTGGGCACGGACAAGCCGGGCGACGCGATCTATATCACCGGCGACACGGTCTGGTACGAAGGCACGGCCGAGATCGCACGCCGCTTCGCGCCCAAGGTGGTGATGCTGTTCACCGGCGCCGCCGAGCCGCGTGGCCGGTTTCACATGACCATGGGCAGCAACGACGCGCTGGAGGCGGCTCACGCCTTCCCGGATGCCGCCATCGTCGCGATCCACAATGAAGGCTGGGTGCATTTCACGGAAAGCGCCGAGGAACTGGCCGCCACCTTCGCCACACTGGGGGTGGCATCCCGGCTCACCCCGCTCGAACGGGGCAAGCCCAGACGCTTCGACTGGTAGGATCGTTTCGACTGGTAGTGCTAGCTACTGGAACACCACCGTCTTGCGGCCATTGAGCAGGACGCGGCGTTCCAGATGCAGCTTGACCGCGCGGCCGAGCACCAGGGATTCGATATCGCGGCCGACGGCGACAAGATCGTCGGCAGACAACGCATGCGTCACCCGTCCCGTCTCCTGCTCGACGATCGGGCCCTCGTCCAGATCGGGCGTCACGTAATGCGCCGTGGCGCCGATGATCTTCACGCCGCGCTCATGAGCCTGATGGTAGGGCTTGGCGCCCTTGAAGCTCGGCAGGAAGGAATGGTGGATGTTGATCACCTTGCCGAACAGACTGGTCGACAGCTCGTTCGACAGCACCTGCATATAGCGGGCAAGCACGACCAGATCGGCGCCGGTTTCCCGATACAGGGCCAGCACCTTCTCCTCCTGCGCGCGCTTGTTCTCCTTGTCGACCGGCCAGCAGTGATAGGTGATGCCGGCAGCCTCCGCGATGCCGCGCGCCGCCTCATGGTTCGAGACGATCGCCGCCACCTCGGCCCTGAGCCAGCCGACGCGGATCTGATAGAGCAGATGTTCCAGGCAATGATCGAATTTCGACACCATGATGATGATGCGCGGCAGCGTGTCGACCGCGCTCAAGCTCAAATTCATCTGGAAGCGCGTGACTACCGGGGCCAGCGCCTCTTCCAGGATGGCGCGAGTCGCCTCGGGCGCGGCCTCGAAGGCGATGCGCATGAAGAACCGGCCGGTCATGGGATCGCCGAACTGGGCGCTCTCGGTGATATTGCCGCCACAATCGGCAATGGTCGAAGTCACCGTCGCCACGATGCGCGGGCGATCCTGACAGGACAGGGTCAGAATCCAATGCTTAGTGGTCATGGGCTCGATATTCCCCCGAGATGCGCGTTAACGCTTTTCGCCTCGCCAGCGGATGGCGTCAACACTCTTGAGCCCTCGTCACCTTCTGATCGCGCTTTGCCCTTGCCGCGGCTCGCCAATTTCAACCATGCTCGGGCGCCATAATGTCTATCAGGGAGTAGCTCCATGACCCCGCGCCTTCGGCCCTATCTGCCGGCAACATCCGCCTTCGCCGCCGGCACCGACAGCCCCCGCGACTTCCTGGAGCGCTGCCTGGCCGAGATCGAGGCACGCGAGAGCGTGGTCGGCGCCTTCGTCGCCCTCAACATTGAAGGCGCGCGCGCCGCGGCCGACCAGTCGACGGCGCGTTGGAAGGCAGGCAAGCCACTGTCGCCCATCGACGGCATGCCGATCGGCGCCAAGGATATCATCGAGACCTTCGACATGCCGACGGAGGAAGGCTCGCCGCTGTTCCCCGGACGCGAGACTCACCGCGATGGTGCTTCCGTCTCGGCGCTACGCGAGGCCGGCGCCGTCATCCTCGGCAAGACCGTGACCACCGAATTCGCGGCTACCGAACCGCGCGGCACACGCAACCCGCACGATCCGGAGCGCACGCCCGGCGGCTCCAGCAGCGGCTCGGCCGCGGGTGTCGGCTGCGGCATGATTTCGGCCGGCCTCGGCAGCCAGGTCATCGGCTCGATCCTGCGCCCGTCCAGCTTTTGCGGCTGCTATGGCTTCAAGCCCAGCGTCGGCGCGCTCAACCGCTCGGGCAGCTTCGACATCAAGAGCCAGAGCTGCGCCGGCGTGCTGGCGGCGAGCCTGGCCGAATGCTGGGTCGTGTCCCGGCAGATCTCGAGCCGTATCGGCGGCGATCCCGGCTATCCGGGCCTCTCCGGCCCGATGACGATACCGGCGGCGAAAAAGCCCCCGCGCCTGGCCGTGCTGGAGACCGCCGGCTGGGCCGGTGCCAACACGGAAACCAGGGAAGCCTTCCAAACCTTCCTGCGTCAGGTCAAAGCGGCGGGTATCGATCTCGTCACACGACGCGAGGATCCCCTGGTCGAGGAAGTGGAACGCGCCATCGCCGACGCCATGCCGATTTCGCGCCAGGTCAACACCTGGGAGGATCGCTGGCCGCTCAACACCTATGCCCGCGACATGGACGCGAACAAGCTCAGCGCCGGCATGCGTCAGCGCCTGGCCGATGCCGACGCCATGACCCAGGAAGAATACCAGCAGGCACTTGGCCGCCGCACCCAGGTGCGTGCCACCTATGCCAAGCTGTCGGCGTCGTTTGCCGCCTGCATCACCCTGCCGGCCAATGGACCGGCGCCGAAGGGGCTGGGTTCGACCGGCGATGCGACATTCGCCGTAGTGTCCTCGGTGCTGGGCACGCCCTCCCTCTCACTGCCCTATCTCACGGTCGAAGGGCTGCCGCTCGGCATCCAGCTCGTGGGGTTCCAGGACCAGGACACCGGTTTGTTCGAGACGGCTTCCTGGCTCGACAGCACGGTACGCGGCTAGGCGCATGGACCTCAGGCAGCTCGTCGGCACGGGTTTCCAGGCTCTGGAGGCCCGTGACTTCGCCCGTGCCGAAGCCTGCTTTGCCGAGGCGATGCGGATGGCGCCGGGTCAACCGGCCGTCCATTTCGGCATCGGCATGCTGCGCTTCCAGGAAGGCAACTATGCCGAGGCCCTGGAACCGCTGGCGCAAGCCGCCGATGCCGGCATCGCCTTGCCCGACAGCTGGCGCTATTTCTGCCACGCGCTGGCCATGTTGGGACGTGACCAGGACCTGGCCGGCGCCTTGCGCGCCGGGTTGCCGCCGCCGGTCAAGCTGGAACTCGCCTTCCAGATCTTCACCAACCGTATGGCCGCCGGCGACCATGACGGCATCGCCCGCCTGTCGGCGCTGCTGCCGCCCGAGGATTCGGTACGCATGGCCGGCGCCTTCTGGCAGGCGCTGGTCCTGGCCGACAGTGACGATCTGCGTTCGACCTCGCTGTTCAAGCAGGCCCATAACCACGCCATAGCGTTCCTGGCGGCCGGTCATCAAAGCGAGATCATCGAGACGCGCCTCGGCATCTGCGACGCCATGGAGAACGACGCCTATGTATGGGCGCCGGTACCGCCGGGTGCCGATGCCCTCAACGCCGATGCCCTCAACGCCGATGATGGCGCCATGGAGATGCTGTGCACCGGGGGCGTCGCCGATCCCGCGCTGGGGGTCGTCTTCGCTGCCTGCGACGGCAGCTATTTTGAGACCTTCGCCGCTGATTGCGCCACATCCCTGGCGGCGTTGGGGCCGGGACGCACACTACACGTCCATGTCGTCAATCCCGGCCCCGGGACCATGCCGATGATGGAGCGGCTGCGTTCCGATAACCCGTCGCTGGCCCTGCGCTTCAGCATCGAACGCACGGTCGGGATCGGCGGCGCAGTCTATTACGCCTGCGCGCGTTTCCTGCGCCTCGGTGCGATCCTGGACCGCTATCGCGTCCCCGTGCTCATGACCGATATCGATGGGCTGTTCGGCCCGGAATCGGCCCGGTTGCCGGATGCTGCCCAAGGCGTCGACCTCGCCTATTTCCGCGTCGACACGGTCCTGCCCTGGCTACAATGCCATG
>DATJJW010000167.1:0-7989 GCA_035491935.1 Allostellaceae bacterium
GGCTGCGGATTGACCGCGGGCTAGCCCGCCCCACCGCGCCTTCGATCCCTACGAATGGGCGAGGCGTATACGCAGGCGTGGGGCGGCGAAATCGAGGAAGGCGCGCAGCTTGCGCGGCACGCGCCGGCCGCGGAAAGGCGCTGCTGGACGGCCGCCCCAATAGACTGCCGCCGGAGTAGGCTTATGAATGCGCCAGCCGCGTGCGCAGACGTGGGGCGGCGAAATCGAGGAAGGCGCGCAGCTTGCGCGGTACGCGCCGTCCGCTGGTATGCACCAGATGCACCGGCATCGGCTCCGGCTCGTATTCCTTGAGCACGCGGACCAGCCGGCCATCGTCGAAATAGGGCATGGCGAGATCGGAAGGCAGGCGTGAGACGCCCAACCCGTCCAGTGTCGCATCCAGCGCCGCAAGCGGCGTGTTGGTGATCATGCGCGAGCGCATGCCGACCGTCTCGAAGCCCTTGTCCGACGGGAAATTCCAGCCCAACGCCGCGATCGGCCCGTCATAGGTGATGGCGTCGCATCGCGCGAGGTCGGAGGGCCTCGCCGGCATCAATGTACGCGCGAAATAATCCGGGCTGCCGCAGATGACGCGGTTGACCAGCCCGACCTGCGTCGCGATCAGGCTGCTGTCGGCCAGCTCGCCGATGCGCAGCGCCACGTCGATATGCTCCTCGAACAGGTTCAGCCGCTGGTCGACCAGGATCAGCCGGGCATTGATGTCGGGGTATGTCCTCAGGAATTCCGACACGATCGGCAAGAGATGCACCCGACCGAAGATCGGCGTGGCGGTGATCGACAGCTCGCCCTTGGGCTCGGCATATTCGCCGGTCGCCGTCCGCTCCGCCTCGCTGATGTCCTCCAGGATGCGCCGGCAGGCGGCGACATAGGTCTGCCCGGCCTCGGTCAGGGTCACCTGACGGCTCGACCGGTTGAGCAGCCGGGTCTTGAGATGCGCCTCCAGATCGGAGATACGCCGGCTGACTGTCGCCAGCGGTGCCCGGAGCTGCCGTGCCGCGGCCGAGAGATTGCCGGCCTCAACCACGGCGAGCAGCACGCCCATTGATTCCAATCGATCCATGACGCTTCCATTTTTCGGAAAGTTTCTTTCTATTTACCTTGGTAGCACCTGCAAAAGGAAGAACCTACCTTCCTCCCATGGCCGATCGGTGTCGCGGCGCGAAGCCAGCCCCCGCCCTCACCCGTTCGCTGCCAAGGAAGGGAGTTAGTGTGATGACCGAATTCAACGTCCTGGGTGCCTTGGCGCTCGCCAGCATCGCCAGTTTTGCCGCCACCCAATCCACCAATGTTCGTCCGGCGGCGGTCCGCACTGCCCAATCGGCCGATAGCCTCGACCGCTCCGCCCGCGCCAATTCCGGCCTGGAGCAGACCAATCATGAAACCATCAAGTATTAGAACAGGCTGATCCGACAGCCTCCGGAACACACGGCGATCTTTCGGCAAAAGGCCCGTCCTTGGTTCAGGGGCGGGCCTTTGCCATATGGGCCCACCGCCCACAGCAAACCGGCCATGTCCCGGATTCGCCCCCACCCGGCGCTCAGCTTCATTGACAGGGCTCGGGCCGCCTTCTAGAAGAAACGCACAAACGCCGTGTGAAAACCCACTCATCGGTGGAGGGGTGGCCGAGTGGCCGAAGGCGGCGGTTTGCTAAACCGTTAAACGAGTAACATCGTTTCGTGGGTTCGAATCCCATCCCCTCCGCCACCCCCCCTTCTTTTTGTCTGACTTAGCGCCCCTACAGGCTCTCGTTCAGGTTTGCTTCAGCCGATCTTCCGCACGGCGACCATCAGGGTGTCATAGGGCAGGCTGATCTCCGCGCGGCCCACCAACTCGGGTCTTTGCTCGATCAGCGTCCGCAACTGGCGCTCGATCTCAGCGCGCCGTTCGGGCGGCAGGACGGCAATGAAGCTGATGGAAAGAGTGCGGCCCAGGATCACATCATCCGGACTGCCGGTGTGAAGGTTGCGGGCATGGCGCTCGTCCAGGGCCGTGAATCCGGGCGCCGGAAAGACCTGGCGCCATTTGCCTGTCTGATAGCGGGGGGCATCGCTCTCATGGGGATCGATGATGGCGCCCATCGCCGCGACCCAGGGAACGCCTTCGTCCCGACCATTCCAGA
Organism: Allostellaceae bacterium; assembly: GCA_035491935.1. Classification (GTDB taxonomy): domain Bacteria; phylum Pseudomonadota; class Alphaproteobacteria; order ATCC43930; family CGMCC-115725; genus DATJJW01. The sequence goes on from DATJJW010000167.1 coordinate 2,141, forward strand.
TCATGCCCAGCACACCACCGGGACGCAGCACGCGCCGCATCTCGGCGACGGCCTCGGGCGTGGCGAACCAATGGAAGGCCTGCGCGCATACCACGGCGTCGACGGAGGCGTCCGGCAGGCCGATCCGGTCGGCGGTGCCTCTCAAGGTTTTGATCTCCGGAAAACGGCGGGCCATCTCGGCGTGCATGGCCCCGACCGGCTCCAAGGCCGTCACCTCGGCGCCGGTCGCCAAAAGCAGTGGCAGAAACTTGCCCGTGCCCGCCCCTACCTCCAGGACAGTCTTGCCAGGACCTAGCGCGATGACATCACGGAGCCAGTCCGACGTCTCCGGCGGATATCCGGGACGTCCACGGGCGAAGGCGCCGGCGGTGGTTGCATAGCCTTCAGCGGCCGCATGATGCACGGTCATGGACACTCTCCATCCGCGGGAACGGTGGGCTGATCGGCCCGGCCCGCCTCTCCAACCCCGGGGAGATTCCCCTTACGCGCTCTTTGTCCGAACCCGCCAAGCCAGCATCACCGGCACGACCAGGATGATCACCGTGATGGCGAACATGCCGGCGAAGGTGGCGTGGAGCGCCAGATGCAGGGCGGTGCGGATGGCGTCGCCGGAAAGCTGCCCGGCCGACCGGGTCAGGAAGAATTGCTGCAGCTTGGTGGCGGTGAGCTCGCCTGCCGCCGGCCCGTGGGCCAGGCCGTAATTCAGCACCGCGCCCAGCACGGCCGCCCCCAGCGTGCTGCCGAGGTTGCGGGCGAAGATGTTCGAGGCGGTGGCGCTGGCCCGCTGGTTGATGCCCACCGCCGCCTGGATCAGCAGCAGGGAGCTGACGCTGACCAACCCCATGCCGAGGCCCATGACGAGTGAGCCGATCCCGGCAATGAGCGCCGTGCTGCCCGGCCCCATCACCAGGAAGACCAGCCCGCCCAGCGGGATGAGCAGGCAGCCCATCAGCATCAGCGGCCTGAGCTCGATACGCGGATATGCGCGCGCCGCCGAGGTGGCGCCGATCGGCCAGCCGACCATCAGCATGGTCAGCGCCAGGCCCGCCACCACCGGCGAGCGTTGCAGCACGGTCTGGACATACATCGGCAGGAATGTGGTCAGCGCGGTCATCGCGATACCGGTGATAAGCGCCGCGACATTGGCGGCGGCGATCGGCTGCAAGCTCCAGAGCGACAGCGAGACCATCGGGTCCGGCGCCCGGCGTTCCTGCCAGATGAACAGCGCCGTGGAGACGAGGAATACGCCGACCAGCACCCAGATCCCGGCGGTGACGTCTTCCGGACCGTTGGTCAGCGCCAGCATCAGCGCCGAGACCGCGATGGTGAACAGCACCGCGCCCAGCACGTCGATATGGCGCCGGGCACCGGTCACCGCTTCCTTGAGATAGGCGATGAATCCTGCGATGGCGGCCAGCCCCAGCGGCACGTTGATCCAGAAGATCCAGGCCCAGCCGAAACGGGCGACGATGAGGCCGCCGGCCAAGGGCCCGATCACAGCCGAACAGGCCCAGACGCTGGCGAGCCAGCCCTGAACCTTGCCGCGTTCCTGCGGCGGATAGAGATCGGCGATGATGGTCAGCGACACCGGCAGGATGGCGCCGGCACCCACGCCCTGGACCAGGCGGAACAGAATCATCGACGGCATCGACCAGGCGAAGCCCGCACCGATCGAGCCCAGCACGAAGATCGCGAGGCCGGTCACCATGGTCGGCTTGCGGCCCCAGACATCGGCCAGCTTGCCGAAGACCACGGTGAGGGCGGTCTGGGTCAGAAGGAAGGAAGAGAACACCCAGCTATAGAGGTGCAGGCCTCCCAGCTCCGCCACGATCTGCGGCATCGCCGTCGAGACGATGGTGGCCTCGAGCGCCACCATGAAGGAGGCGAGCATCACCGCGAAGACGATGAACGGCCGGTGGGACTGGGCATTCTCAACCATGATGCGAAAGTCTTGCCAGCCGGCCGCCCCCTCGTCCATTGCCAGAACCGGGAAGGAGGGATGCAATCCCTAGCATCTTTACGCCGAACGGGCGGAGGTTCAGGATGCTTCGCTGCTTTGCGCGATGCACCCGAAGCGGGAAGACGGAAACCACCAAGAACGAGAAACGTTGGCCACAACGACGACGGAGGACCCTGGGGATGCTTGCTCGCCTTCGCCTTTGCCTGCTCGGCGCTTTCGCCGCCGGGTTGATCGCTTTTTCCGGTGCCGCCCATGCCGCACCGACCGAAGCCACCCCGAAGATCCCGACCTTCAAGGTCGACGCCAACTGGCCCCTGCCCCTGCCGGCACCGGTCGATGCCGCGGGCGTGGCCCATCCCTGGGTCACGGGCGAGGTCGGCGGCACCTGCGTCGACAAGAACAACCACGTCTACACCTTCAACCGCGGCTGGGAGACCGGCGTGATCGTGGGCGGCAAGCTGATGGGTGCCAACCAGGGCGCCATCAGCCGGCAGGAGGCGATCAAATCCGCCATCCCCTCGCCGCCGGTGCTGGCCTTTGACGGTGCCGGCAGGGTGGTAGCCTCATGGGGCGACCCGTCGCTGGTCAGGATCGGGCCGGAGGCCGGATATGCCGCCTATATGCCCAACGGCGCCCATGGCTGCTTCGTCGACTATAGCGGCGCCATCTGGCTCACCGGCAGCGTCGACGGCATCGTGCAGAAATACGATCCGGCAGCATCCCAGCGCAACGGCGCCCACGCCAAATACGTGCTGCAGATCGGCACCAAGGGGGATTGCGATGCCAAGCAGGCCCCGGCATCCGGCGCCAACGCCTATAGCTCCTGTAACGAGCATGAGGATGCCAACAGCAGCCATACCAAGCTGAACGAGCCGGCCGATGTCACGGTTGACCCGAATATCGGCCCCGTCTCGCACAAGCGGGGCGATGTCTATATCGCCGACGGCTATGGCAACCACCGCATCGTCGTCTTCGATGCGACCGGCAAATATGTCGGCCAATGGGGCACCACCTGCAAGATCGACGGCAAGCCCGCCAACAGCGAAGCCTGCGCCCCCGGCACCTTCGGCGCCACCGGCGGCGGCCATCCGCATTGCGTCGTGATGGGCAATGACGGGCTGGTCTATGTCTGCGACCGGCCGAACAACCGCATCCAGGTCTTCGACCGGAAATGCGCGGTGCCCTCGACCCCCGCCAATCCCGAGCCGGTCTGCCAGCCGGTGCGCATCATCAACATCAACGGCTTCCAGACAGCCTCGCCCGGCAACCAGAAGGCCATCGCGCTCGGCGAGCAGCGCGCCACCGACATCGATTTCTGGCCGGTGCCGTCCGGTCCTGCCGGCAAGGCCGAGGGGCGGCAGGATCTGATGATCGATGTCGATCTCGGCAATGACAATGCCTGGCTGATGGATAAGAAGGACGGCCATGTCGTTGGCGCGCTGGGATCCTGCGGCCTCTCGCCCTGCCCCGGCCATAACGCCGGGCATTTCGCCTTCGGCCACATGATCGCCGTCGATTCCAAGGGCGATGTCTATGTCGGCGAGACCATCACCGGGCGGCGCATCCAGAAATTCGTGCCACAGAAGAACTGAACTCCAATGGGCCTCCTTGACAGGAGATTGCTGTTCAGCCGACGCAGCCGGATAAACAGGCAAACTTGCAAGTTTGCCTGTTTATCTGCATATAGGCGGCATGGACCAAATCCCTGAGCTGCCCGATACGCCGGAAACGCTGGAAGCCGCCGTCGCCGAACTGCTGGTCGTGACCGGACAGCTGATCCGCCGGCTGCGCGCGATCTCCAACGAGCGGGAACTGACCTGGTCCCAGGTCGCGGTGATGTCGCGGCTGGACAAGGCCGGCCCGATGACCACCGCCGATCTGGCCCGCGCAGAATCGGTCAAGCCGCAATCCATGGGCGCGACACTGGCCTCCTTGGAAGAGATGGGGCTGGTCGAACGCCGGCCGCATCCGAGCGACGGCCGCCAGGTACTGGTCGCGCTGACCGAGGACGGCATGGCCACGCGGCGCCGCGTGGGCTTCGCCAAGCGCGAATGGCTGGCCGCTGCCATGGCCAAGCTGGGGCCGGAGGAGCATCGCACATTGGCATCCGCGGTCGAGCTGCTGCGCCGCCTTGGCGCCTCATGATGGCGGCATTGTTCACGACGACCAAGCCGCGCCGCCCCTTCGGCTTCCGCTTCGTCACGCCACTGGCCTTGGGCTCGACGCTCAACCCGATCAACTCGACGATGATCTCGACCGCCATGGTGCCGATCGCCGTCGCCTTCCACGCCTCGGTGGCCGAGACCGGCTGGCTGATCGCCGGCCTCTATCTGGTCAGCGCCGTGGCGCAGCCGGCCATGGGGCGCGTGGCCGATTTGTTCGGGCCGCGCCGCGTCTATCTCGTCTCGCTCTGCCTGGTCGGGCTGGCCGGGCTCATCGGCGGGTTCGCCCCGTCGCTGGGCGTGCTGATCATAACGCGGCTGATCATCGGCATCGGCACTTCCGGGGCCTACCCTTCGGCCATGCGCATCTTCCGCATCCAGGCCGAGCGGCTCGACCGCCAGCCGCCACGCCTGGCCATGAGCTTCCTGTCACTCGCCGGCCTCACCTCGGCGGCGATCGGACCGGTTCTAGGCGGCGTGCTGACCGAGTTCTACGGCTGGCACGCGATCTTCACGGTCAACGTGCCGTTGGCGCTGATCGGCATCGGACTCGTGCTGCTGTGGGTTCCGGCGGATGAACCCCGGAACGCCGACGGTAGCGCCAAGGGCAGCCTGCTCCGGGCCATGATCGAGATCGACATCCTCGGCATCCTGCTTTTCGCTGGCTTCCTGCTCGGCTCGATGCTGTTCCTGATGGATCTCGACCATCCGCCCTGGATGGCGTTACCGGCAGCATTCGTCTGCGCCGTGCTTCTCACGATGCATTCGCTGCGCCGGCCCGACCCGTTCATCGACCTGCGCATGCTGGCGCGCAACCTGCCGCTGGTGGCGACATATCTGCGCATGGGCCTGATCATGATGCTGGTCTACAGCATGCTGTATGGCTTCGCTCAATGGCTGGAAAGCAGCGCCGGCTATAGCGCGGCCGATGCCGGGCTCGTGACCCTGCCCATGTCGATCCTGGCGGCGGTGGCGGCCATAGCCGGGGCACGCATCAGGGTCATCCGCACCTCCTTCGTCATCGGCACGGGCGCTTGCCTCGCCGGCAGCATCGGGCTGTTCTTCATCCAAGGCACGACGACACCCGCCATCATCGCCCCGATCGTCATGCTGTTCGGCCTGCCCCAGGGCCTGGCGGCAACCGCGACCCAAGCCGCGATCTATGTGCAGGCGCCGCCGGAATCGATCGGCATGGCCGCCGGGCTGCAGCGCACCGCCACCTATGTCGGCGCCATCGCCGCCACCAGCCTGATCAGCGCGCTCTATGGCCAGCAGGCGACCGACCATGGCATTCACGCCCTGGCCGCGGTGATGGGGGTGGTGAGTTTTCTGCTGTTTGTCGCGACCATTATCGATCGCACCCTGCCGCGCGGCCCGATCGGCTGAGCCGGCGTCGAGCAGGAACGCCCTGAGCGGCCGGATCATTCGGCCGCTCAGGGAAGACAGCCTTACGGCTTAGTAGTAGTGCCAGTGACCGTGCTGCATCTTGCGATGATAGTACTTGTGGCCCTTGTACATCCAGTACTTGCTATGACGCGGCGCGGCATCGGCCGAGTGCAGAGGCAGGGTAACGGCCATAAAGCCGAACATGGAAAGCGCGAGAACGAACAGACGCATGACTTCTCCCCGAAAGCAATGAAACAACGAACGCCGACAAGATGGCGTCGCCCAACCTAACCAATAATCCATTACACGTCGATTTCGACGGTAGTAAGGCAAGGGATAAT
>DATJJW010000168.1:0-2973 GCA_035491935.1 Allostellaceae bacterium
CTCAACCCCGCGCATCTCCGAGGCCTCAGTCAACCCGCGCGCCAAGAACTTCCACTTCGCCGACATGACCCGCTCGATGTTCGAGGCGCAGGAGAAAGGCGCCGACAACCCCGTCCTGCTCGACGCCAACGGCAATGTCACCGAAGGGCCAGGCTTCAACGTCTTCGCCATCACCAACGGTCGCCTCGCCACGCCCGACCGTGGCGTGCTGGAAGGCATCACCCGCAAGGCCGCCATCGAACTATGCGCCAAGCTCGACCTGCCCTGCGAAATCCGCACCATGCCGGCCGAAGAACTGCGCAACGCCGACGAGATCTTCATCACCTCGACCGCCGGCGGGATCATGGGCGCCACACGGCTCGATGCCCGCATCCTCGGCAACGATCGGCCGGGGCCGATCACGCGCAAGCTGCATGACGCTTACTGGCAGTTCCGCAAGGATGGGTGGTGCGCGGAGGTGATCGATTATCGGACGGCACAGGCAGCCGAATAAGGAAGCCTCCGGCGGCCAAAGGCCTGGAGGCCTTTGGAAACCCATTCTTGCTGGCGGCTGGGGCACTGACCTTCGGTTGATACCCACTTCCTTTCTTGCGCCGCAGGCAATCGACCGAGGGACCGCACCAGTCATGGTGCGGTCCCTCGTGATTCTGGGCTTCGCCAGTGCCCGCGGCGAGATCGTGGGATTGCGATCGAAGGCCAATGCCACAGCCGCCAGCAAGAATGGGTTCCAAGGGCCTCTCGGCCCTTGGCCGGCGGAGCCTTGCTTGCCTATAAGGCGCCCTCATTTCCAGAGTTCGCCCTCCATGATCCGCCTCGACTCCATCAGCAAGCAGAACGGCCACCAGCTTCTTTTCATCGAGGCATCGGCAGCACTTCAGAGGGGCGAGAAGGTTGGCCTTGTCGGGCCCAATGGCGCCGGCAAGACGACGCTGTTCCGGATGATCACGGGACAGGATCAGCCGGACGAGGGCCAGGTGCTGGTCGACCGGGGCAGCAGCATCGGGTTTTTCAGCCAGGATGTAGGGGAGATGTCGGGCCGGCCCGTCGTGTCCGAGGTGATGGATGGTGCCGGCGATGTCAGCACCGTGGCGGCCGAGTTGCAGGAACTGGAGGCCGCGATGGGCGATCCGGAGCGGGCGGATGAGCTGGATGCGATCATCGTGCGTTTCGGCGAGGTGCAGGAGCGGTTCGAGGCGTTGGGTGGGTATGCGCTGGAGGGGCGGGCACGCGAGGTGCTGGCGGGGCTGAGCTTCAGCCAGGAGATGATGGACGGCGATGTCGGCGCGCTGTCGGGCGGCTGGAAGATGCGGGTGGCGCTGGCGCGCATCCTGCTCATGCGGCCCGACGCGATGCTGTTGGACGAGCCGAGCAACCATCTCGACCTTGAGAGCCTGATCTGGCTGGAGCAGTTCCTGGCCGGGTATGACGGTGCATTGCTGATGACGTCGCACGATCGGGAGTTCATGAACCGGATCGTCAACAAGGTGGTGGAGATCGACGGAGGGACGCTGACGTCGTATTCGGGGGACTACGAGTTCTACGAGCAGCAGCGCGCGATGAACGAGAAGCAGATGCAGGCGCAGTTCGAGCGCCAGCAGGCGATGTTGGCCAAGGAGATCAAGTTCATCGAACGCTTCAAGGCGCGCGCCTCGCATGCGGCACAGGTGCAGAGCCGGGTGAAGAAGCTGGAGAAGATCGATCGGGTGGAGCCGCCGAAGCGCCGGCAGACGGTCGCGTTCGAGTTCCAGCCGGCGCCGCGCTCGGGGGATGACGTGGTGAATTTGCGGGGCGTGCACAAGCGCTATGGCAGCCGGGTGATCTACCAGGGGCTGGACCTGCTGGTGCGGCGCCGCGAGCGGTGTTGCGTGCTGGGCGTGAACGGCGCCGGCAAGTCGACATTGCTGAAGCTGGCGACGGGGGCGACGGAGCCGGATGAAGGCAGCGTGGCGCTGGGGGGCAGCGTGAAGATGGGCTATTTCGCGCAGCACGCGATGGAGCTGCTGGACGGCGAGCATACGGTGTTCGAAGCGCTGGAGGCGGAATTCCCCAGGGCGAACCAGGGCTCGCTGCGCACGCTGGCGGGGTGTTTCGGGTTTTCCGGCGATGACGTGGACAAGAGATGCCGGGTGTTGTCGGGCGGCGAGAAGGCGCGGCTGGTGATGGCGAAGATGCTGTATGAGCCGCCAAACTTCCTGGTGCTGGACGAGCCGACGAACCATCTCGACATGGCGACGAAGGAGATGCTGATCGCGGCGCTGTCGCAGTACGAGGGCACCATGTTGTTCGTCTCGCATGACCGCCACTTCCTGGCCGCACTCTCGAACCGGGTGTTGGAACTGACGCCGGAGGGCATCCACCAGTACGACGGCGGCTACACCGAGTATGTGGCGCGCACCGGACAGGAGGCGCCTGGCCTGCACGCCTGAGGTCAGAGGCGGAGCAAGCTGCCGTAGCCCTGCACCGGGGTATGGACGCCGGCCAGCCGCAGGCAGTGCCAGAGGCTCACCTGGTTCGCCGACAACACGGGGCGCTTCAGGTCCTGTTCGAGCGCGTCGAGGATGCCGACGCAGCGGAAGCCGGTGCCGGCGATCAGGATGCCGTCCGCCGTGGCGGGGCAGGCCGCCCGGATCTGGGCGTAGAGGGGTTCGATCTCCTGCTCGAAGCCCATGCCTTGCGGGTAGAGCTCGCCCGGCGGCAGGTCGCGCCATTTGCGGCCTGGGTCGTAGCGGAGGTGGCCGGCCGGGGTGACGCCCCGTTCGGTGTAGTAGCGTACGCCGGCCGTGACGATGTCGTCGTTGAACCAAGGCGGCAGGACCAGGAAGGGCCGGCGCACGCCCGAGGCGCGCAGGGCGGCCAGGCTGTCGAGGCCGTTGGTGGTGACGCTCGTGCCGGCGGCGAGATTGGCGGCGAGACGCTCCACGATTGCCTCGTCCCAGCCTAGTCCACCCAGGATGCTGCTGGAGCTGTGGCCAA
>DATJJW010000169.1:0-2928 GCA_035491935.1 Allostellaceae bacterium
CATCGACCTCAGGCTCGTCTACTCACTTTTGCCAAGATCCTCAATCGGCAGCGGATCATGAGTGTCGCCACGGCGTGGCCGGACGGTTGGCCGCAGGTCACGACCGTCGGCTAGGTCAGCGAGGGCCTAAGCCTATACTTCCTCTGCGGTCTTGACAGTCAGAAGGCGAAAAACCTAGCGCACGATGACCGAGTCTCACTGACAATCAACGACGATCCCCCTGATATCATGCAGATCATCTGCCTCTCCATGGCCGGGCACGCCCAGCTGTAGCTGCCGGGTGAAAACTCCCCAAAAGCGCCGGTTGAATATTCCCCAGTTTGGCTGACGGCTGCGGCTAGCAGTTCAGGGCGTCGGGGCGATCGGTAGCTGCTGGTTGATGCTCCTTCCAGGAATGGGGGAGCTGATGGTCCGATTGGGAGAGATTGTGATGATCCTTGATCTGCATCGTCAGGGTGCCGGGATTTCGGCGATTGCGCGTCGGACGGGCATGGACCGCAAGACGGTGCGCAAGGTCATCGCGAGCGGCCTTGAGCCGCCGGCGTATGGTCCCCGCCCGCGCAAGGTCTCTCGACTCCAGCCCTTCGAGCGGTATCTGCGCGAGCGGCTCGGCGCGGTCCCCGAATTGACCGGCCGTCGGCTCCATCGAGAGCTCGCCGTGGTCGGATACACCGGTGGCTACACCGCCGTGACCGACTTGCTACGCGAGATCAGGCCGGTCGCGGCGCCGGCGTTCGAGGTCCGGTTCGAGACGCCGCCGGGGCGTCAGGCGCAGGTCGATTTTGCCCATTTCCGCACCGTGTTCACCGACGATCCCGGTGTCGAGCGGGTGATCTGGCTGTTCTCGTTCGTGCTTGGGCATAGCCGTATGCTGTGGGGCCGGTTCGTGCCGCAGCAGGATATGCAGACCCTGCTGCGCTGCCACGCCGCGGCCTTCGAAGCCCTCGGGGGCGCCCCGGCGGAGATCCTCTATGACCGCATGCGCACCGTGTTCAACCACGAGGATCCGGACGCCGGCCACATCGTCTACAACCGCACCCTGATCGAGTTCGCCCGCCATTACGGCTACCTGCCAAAAGCCTGCAAGGCCTACCGGGCCAAGACAAAGGGCAAGGTCGAGCGGCCATTCCGCTACATCCGCGAGGACTTCTTCCTCGGCCGCAGCTTTCGCAACCGCGACGACCTCAACGCCCAGTTCCGCCAATGGCTCGATCAGGTTGCCAACGCTCGGACCCATGCCACCACGCGCCGCGTCGTCAGTGAACACTTCGCCGAGGAGCGCCCCCGCCTGCAGCCGCTGCCGGCCGGGCCGTTCCAGGCCGTGCTGCGGTTGGAACGGCGCATCACCAAGGACGGCATGGTGTCCGTCGACGGCAATCTCTACAGCGTGCCCGATACCACACGGCGCCGGCCGGTCGAGGTGCACACCACCGCCAATGAGGTCCGCATCCTCGAACAGGGTGCCGTCATTGCCGTGCATCCCATCATCGACGGACGCGGCCAGCGCCGCATCATCGCCGGCCACCGCACGACCCCGGCACCGGGCAACAGCCGGACCCCCCGGAACGGTCCGCCGCCCGGCCGCTCCGGCGATGTCGTGGCACTGCGCCCGTTGGCGTTCTACGACGCCGTCGGCAAACGCCTGGCCGCTGACGGGGCGGCGGCATGATGACCGGCATCCTGGCGAGCAGCCCGGTCGAGCGGATCCGCCACAACCTCGTTGCCCTGCGCATGCCCCGCGCCCTCGAAGCGCTCGAGGGTGTCATCCAGCAGCTCGAGCGTGGCCAGATCGGCGCCATCGAGGCGATCGACACCCTGCTTGCCGAGGAGATCGGCGTGCGCGAGGGCCGCCGGATCAAGGCGGCCCTGCAGATGGCCCGGTTGGCCACCATCAAGACCCTCACCGGCTTCGACTTCTCGTTCCAGCCATCGCTCGACCGCAACCGCATCATGGCCCTGGCCAGCCTCGATTTTGTCGACAAGCACGAGGTCGTCCACTTCATCGGCCAGTCCGGCACGGGAAAAACCCATCTGGCCGTGGCCCTCGGCGTCGAGGCGATCCGGGCCGGGCGCAGCGTCTACTTCTGTCCGCTGGCCGACATCATCGACAGCCTGGCCCGCGCCGACCGAGAGGGACGCCTGCGCGAGCGCATTCGCTATCTCTGCCGCGCCCAGCTGCTCATCATCGACGAGATCGGCTACGTCACGCTCGCCGCCGCCGCGGGAAACCTGTTCTTCCAGCTGGTCAACGCCCGCTACGAGCGCGGCGCCATGATCCTGACCAGCAACCGCGGCTTCGCCGAGTGGGGCCAGGTGTTCGGCGATCCTGTCATCGCCACGGCTCTGCTGGACCGTCTGCTGCACCACGCCGTTGTCGTCCACATCGAAGGCTCCAGCTACCGCATGCGCCAGCACGCCGACCTGTTGCCGCCGATCCAGCCGCCAGGCACCCGCACCGATGCCCAGCCAAAGCGCCGGGGCAGGCCGCCCAAAGCAGCAGCCGATGCCATGCAGGCCATCTGAACCTTGGCGTTCCGGTAGATCCGCTTGTCACGCGTTACGTAACGGGGACCAATCATGCCAAAGGGATCGCAAAGAGAAGCCGGGCAGGCGCTCAGCAACGCAGAACGCCAGGCCCGCTATCGCGCCCGTCAAGCCGAACAGACCGGTGCCACCATCCGATACCGCAGGTCCATCGATCGCAGAACCCGGCCTCAGCGCTGGCACGACGCCGTCGCCGAGCTCCTCGCCCTGCAGGTCGACTATGCCGCATGGGCCGACGCGCTGCCGGACGCTCTCCGGGAAACCGCCACGGCAGAGGCCTTGCAGGCAATCGTCGATCTTGACCTCTCCGACCTCGCAGATATCCAGCCACCGCGCGGATATGGCCGCGACCGAGCCGAAACGAACTGGGGAATATTCAACCGG
>DATJJW010000170.1:0-6670 GCA_035491935.1 Allostellaceae bacterium
ATGGTCCGCATCGCCAAGGCCCATGCGCTCGACATCACCGCCGAAGGCGTCGAGACGGAAGGCCAGTACCAGATCCTCAAGGCGCTGGGCGTCGACAAGCTGCAGGGCTACCTGTTCGGCAAGCCGATGCCGGAGCGGGAATTCGATACCTGGCTCGGCCATCAGGGCTGAAGCCCATCGACGCCGAGATACGCCCTTCGCCATGGCCAAGCACATGATCAGCGGATCCACGCACCGCTCCCTTCCCTTTCTCAGCGCCCTGACGCGCAGCCTGGTCAGCCGCACCGTGATGCCGCTGGCCCTAGTGCTGGCCGCGATCACCGCGTTCACCGCCATCGGCATCGCGCATAAGGACAATGCCGCGGCACGCGAGGCGCTGAAGACCAAGACGGCGCTGCTGGCCGCGATCGCCGGGCGCGGCATCGCGACCTCGGTCTGGAACATGGACAGCGCGCAGACCCAGGCGTCGCTGGCCGCGCTTTCCGACGATCCGGATTATGTCGGCAGCGCGGTATTCGATCCCGACGGCCGCGTCTTCGCCAGCCATGGCGCCAGCGCCACCGATACCGGCGAGCTGATCGTCCGGCGCGTGCCGATCGTCCAGATCGATCAGGGCTCGCGCATCACCGTCGGCACGCTGGTGCTGCGCATGTCGACCGCGCGCTCGGATGCCGAGATCGCCCATCAGACCATGCTGACGCTGCTGCTGGGGCTCGCGGCCTTGATCGTGGTCTGCGGCATCGTCGTCGCCATCGTGCGCGGCACGACCCGGCCGATCGTCGAGATGACGCTGGCGACCAAGGCGTTGGCCCAGGGCGATGTCGACATCGATATCGGCGCGCTCGACCGGCTCGACGAGATCGGCGACATGGCCAGGGCACTCCTGGTCCTGCGCGCCCATGAGCAGGAGCGCGGCCGGCTCTACGAGCTGCAGAGCCAGCATCTGGAGATCATCGAGCGCGAGGTCGAGAAGCGGACCGCCGAGCTGCAGGAAGCATTGGACCGGCTGAACCGCACCAAGGACGAGCTGGTCAACAGCGAGAAGCTGGCGGCACTTGGCGGCATGGTCGCCGGCATCGCCCATGAGGTGAATACGCCGATCGGCGGCGTGCTGATGGTGGCGACGACGCTGAACGACCGCCTGATGGAATTCGATACGGAGATGAGCAAGGGCGCGATGCGGAAATCCGCCGTGGTCGAGCTTACCCGCGGCATGTCCGAGGGGCTGGGCATCATTCTCAAGGGCATCACCCGCGCCGCCAATTTGATCCGCAGCTTCAAGCAGGTCGCGGTCGACCGCACCAGCGACCGGCGGCTGGATTTCCAGCTTGCCGAGCTTCTGACCGACATCACGGCGACGCTCAGCATCCGCTTCCGGCCGCGGGTCGCCATAGAGGTCGAGGCCGAGCCCGGTCTGGTGCTCGACTCATATCCGGGGTCGCTCGGCCAGGTGGTGACCAATTTGGTCGAAAACGCCTTCGTCCATGGGTTCGCCGACGAACGCAGCGGCACGATCAAGCTGTCGGCGCGGAGCCTGCCGAAGCATCAATACGAGTTGATCGTCGAGGATGACGGGGTGGGTGTGCCGCCGGAGCATCTGAAGCGCATCTTCGAGCCCTTCTTCACCACGCGCCTCGGCCAGGGCGGCAGCGGCCTCGGCCTGCACATCGCCTATACCATCGTGACCACCGTCCATGGCGGTTCGATCCAGGTCACGAGCGCGCATTGCCCATCATCGGGGCTGAAGGCCGGCACGCGCTTCCGCATCGTCGCCCCCCGCATGGCGCCCGAACGCCAACTCGCCCCCGACGAGGTGCCGCTGTCCCTGATGAACGCCCCTTAGGCAATTTCAATGCGCCGATAGCTTGGCGATGTAGGCCTGCTGCCATTTGACCGGATCGATGCCCCGCATCGCCTTGTCGAAGGCCAGCCGGATCGCATCGACCTTGGGATCATGCCGGAAGGCGATATAGAGGTTCTTGTTCTCCAGCATGTGCGGGTTCATGCGGATCGGCGCGCCCTTCTCCGTCGTCGCCAGCAGATAGGCGGCGACGTTACCGTCGATGACGGCAAGATCGAGGTGACGCACAACGAGCTTGCGCAGATTGATCTCGTCAAGATCGACGCCTTGCGTCCGCAGCTGACCGTCCTGCATCATCGCGTCGAACGCGGCCGTATTGACGTAGCCATTGACCACGCCGATACGCAGGCCGCGCAGATCCTCCAGGCTGTGCCAGGTCACCGGCGCCTGAGCATTCTCGGCAAAGCCCAAGGGGCTGACGCCGATGACGGCGGAAAAGGCGAAATGCTGCCGTACCGCCGGATCGTCGTATTCCGTCATGTAGCCGACATAGGCCGGGTCGTTCACGGCCAACGCCACCGCGCGCTTGAAGGGAAAGAAGGTGATCTCCACCCTATAGCCGGCACGCTGGAAGACATGGCGCACGAGCGCGCTGGACGCCCCCTGGCCGGGCAAGCCCTGGGATGTGTAAGGCGGCCATTCCGAGGTCGATATCCGGATCACGGGCTCGGTCGCATCCGCCTTGGCGGCGCCGGACCAGGCCATGAGACCCAGGAGGCATGACGCTGCCAGAAAAGCCCGATCAAACCTCGGGAACCGAAAGATTCTGCGCATCGCTCCAGCAGCTCCCAGCCAGAAAATGGGCCTTGCCCCCGTCGGTCTCTTAGATGTCCGACGCGACCATAGCAAGCCATCGGCCGGATTTTCATTGCGGCACAACACTATAGCGGCCGTCCATTACGCTAAAATTGCATGACTGCGGTATCTGAGTGCCACGATTCAGCACATCTCCCCTATCCCCACCAAGGGTTACCATAACGGGAACCATAAGGCCGCGTACAAGCGCCGGAAAGGAAGCGCGCGGCCCTCATAACGATAAGGGGAGGTCTCATGGCGCTGCTTTCGGAAAACGTCCCAGGCTCCCGAGCCGGCGGCCTCGGTCACGACCAGAAACTGGTGATCTTCGCCTCGTCCCTCGGCACGGTCTTCGAGTGGTACGATTTCTACCTCTACGGTTCGCTCGCCACGCTGCTCGGCGCGCATTTCTTCTCCAGCTTCAATGAGACCGGCCGCAACATCTTCGCGTTGCTGGCCTTCGCCGCGGGCTTCGCGGTCCGCCCCTTCGGCGCACTGGTCTTCGGCCGCCTGGGCGATCTGGTCGGACGCAAATACACCTTCCTCATCACCATCACGATCATGGGTCTGTCGACCAGCGTGGTGGGCTTCCTGCCGGGCTATGCCACGCTGGGCGTGCTGGCGCCGGTGCTGTTGATCGTGATGCGTCTGCTGCAGGGCCTGGCGCTCGGCGGCGAATATGGCGGTGCGGCTACCTATGTCGCCGAACACGCGCCACCGGGCAAGCGCGGCTTCTTCACCTCCTGGATCCAGACGACGGCGACGCTGGGCCTGTTCCTGTCCCTGGTCGTCATCGTGACCTGCCGCGCACTGATGGATGCGGCCACCTTCAACGCCTGGGGCTGGCGCATTCCCTTCATCGTCTCGCTGCTGCTGCTGGCGATCTCGGTCTGGATCCGGCTCAAGCTCAATGAATCGCCGATCTTCCTCAAGATGAAGGCCGAGGGCAAACAATCGAAGGCGCCCTTGACCGAGGCGTTCGGGCGATGGAGCAACGCCCGCATCGCGCTGCTGGCGCTTCTGGGCCTCACCGCCGGCCAAGCGGTCGTCTGGTATTGCGGTCAGTTCTATGCGCTGTTCTTCCTGACCACCATCCTCAAGGTCGATGCGCAATCGGCCAATTTGATGATCGCGGTGGCGCTCGCCATCGCCACGCCGGGCTTCATCCTGTTCGGCTGGCTTTCGGACAAGATCGGCCGTAAGCCGATCATCATGGCCGGCTGCCTACTGGCGGCGGTGACGTATTTCCCGATCTTCCACGGCATCACGCATTACGCCAACCCGGCTCTGGAGGCCGCAGCGGCAAAGGCGCCGGTGGTGGTGACGGCCGATCCATCGCAATGCTCGTTCCAGTTCAATCCGGTGGGCACGGCAAAATTCACCACCAGCTGCGACATCGCCAAATCGGCGCTGGTGACGCGCGGCGTCCCCTACAGGAATGCCGCGAGCAGCGCCGGCAGCGTTGCCAGCATCAAGGTCGGCTCGACCGAGATCGCTTCATATGACGCCGCCGCCCCCGACGCCAAGGACAAGGCCGCGGCCTTCACCAAGGCGATCGCGGCGGCGCTCAAGACCGCGGGATATCCGGCCGCCGCCGACCCCATTGCGATCAACACCGGCGCGGTGATCGCCCTGCTGGTCGTGCTCGTGCTCTACGTCACCATGGTCTATGGCCCGATCGCCGCCATGCTGGTCGAGATGTTCCCGACCCGCATCCGCTACACCTCCATGTCGCTGCCCTATCACATCGGTAATGGCTGGTTCGGCGGATTCCTGCCGGCAACCGCGCTCGCCATCGTGGCGGCGACCGGCGGCATCTATGACGGGCTCTGGTATCCGATCGTCTTCGCGGTGATGACGCTGGTCATCGGCACGCTGTTCGTCCGCGAGACCAAGGACAACCCGCTCGACGCCGATTGACGCGACAGAGGCCGGCAGCCCGCATCAGGCTGCCGGCCTCTTCCGTCTTCATGTGCCTTCCTTGACCAGCCCCTTCAGCCTGTAGACGAGGTCCAGCGCCTCACGGGGACTGAGCGCATCGGGATGGACGCCCTGCAATGCCGCCTCCACCGCCGAAACCTCGGGCTCCGGCGGCGGCTCGTGGCGCGGGCGCAGATTGAACAGCGGCAGGTCGTCGGCAAGCTTGGTCGCAGCATTGCCGCGGCCGTCGCCGCGCTCCAGCACCTTCAGCACCGCCTCCGCCCGGCGCACGACACTGCCCGGCAGCCCGGCCAGCTTGGCGACATGGATGCCATAGGAACGGTCGGCGGCTCCCGGCGCCACCTCGTGCAGGAAGACGACGTCGCCCTGCCATTCCTTGACGCGCATGGCGTGGCAGGCGAGGTCCGGCAGCGTTGCGGCCAGCGCCGTCAGCTCGTGGTAATGGGTTGCGAACAGGGCGCGGCAGCGATTGGCGTCATGCAGATGCTCGACCGCCGCCCAGGCGATGGACAGGCCGTCGAAGGTCGCCGTGCCGCGGCCGATCTCGTCCAGGATCACCAGCGCGCGCGGGCCCGCCTGGTTCAGGATCGCCGCCGTCTCGACCATCTCGACCATGAAGGTCGACCGGCCGCGCGCCAGATCATCGGCGGCGCCGACGCGGGAATAGAGCCGGTCGACAATGCCGATGCGCGCGGAATCCGCCGGCACGTAGCTGCCGATCTGTGCCAGGATCGCGATCAGCGCGTTCTGGCGCAGGAAGGTCGATTTACCGGCCATGTTCGGGCCGGTCAGCAGCCACAGCCGTCGGCCGTTTTCAAGCACGCAGGCATTGCCGACGAAGGGCGTGCCGGCGGGCAGGGCCGCCTCGACCACCGGGTGACGGCCATTCTCGACAGCGAAATCCAGGCTGTCCTCCAGTACCGGCCGGCAATAGCGCCGCTCGACGCCAAGCTCGGCATGGGATGCGGCGACATCGAGCGCCGCCAAGGCCGAGGCCGCGTGCTGGATCTCGGAGGCCAGCTGCGTCGCGGCATCCACCAGCCGCTCGAAGATGGCCAGCTCCAGCGCCAGCGAGCGGTCGGCAGCCTGGCCGATACGGCTCTCGATCTCCGACAGCTCGACCGTGGTGTAGCGCACCGCATTCGCCATGGTCTGGCGGTGGATGTACTGCGCCGGGTCGAGTTTGGCCGAGTGGGCCGAGGTCACTTCGATATGATAGCCCAGCACATTGTTGTGGCGGATCTTGAGGCTGGAGACGCCGGTCTCGTTGATGAGCCGCGCCTGAAGGTTGGCGATCATGCGCCGGCTCTCGTCGCGCAGGCCCCGCCATTCGTCGAGCTCGGGCGCATAACCCGCGCGGATGAAGCCGCCATCGCGGGTCAGGAGCGGCAGTTCCGACGCCAGCGCCCGCTCCAGCAGGTCGACCAGCTCACTCTGCCCGCCCATCCGGCCCAGCAGTTCGGCCAAGAGCCCGCCTCGGGCTTCGGGCAGCGCGCGAAGCGGCGGTCCGATGCGGTGCGTCGCATCCAGCCCATCGCGGATCGCCGCCAGGTCGCGCGGACCGCCCCGGCCCAAGCTCAGGCGCGACAGGGCCCGCGCCATATCCGGCGTTTCGCGTAGAAGCGAACGCAGGAATTCCCGCGCGCCCGTCTCGCGCACGAACAGGCTGACGAGATCGAGGCGCCGGCCGATGACCTCCATGTCGGTGAGCGGCCCGGCGAGATCGGCAGCCAGACGCCGGGCGCCGGCACCCGTCACCGTCCGGTCAATGCAGGCGAGCAGGCTGCCGCGCCGCTCGCCCGTCAGCGTCTCGGCCAGCTCCAGATTGCGCCGGGTCGCGGCGTCGATCTCCATGACCGCGCCGGTCGCCACGCGCCGGGGCGGCGCCAGCTTCGGCACGCGGCCCTGCTGGGTCAGATCGATATAGTCGATGAGGGCGCCGCCGGCTGCGCATTCAGCCCGGCCAAAGGCACCGAAGCCGTCGAGCGTGCCGACGCCGAAGAGCTGTGCCAGGCGCCGCGTTCCGGCCTCGCTGTCAAAGCGGGGCTGCGGCAGGGGCGTCCAGACCGGCTT
>DATJJW010000171.1:0-26811 GCA_035491935.1 Allostellaceae bacterium
CTCGGCGCCATGTTCAAGTCATTGCGGACCTGGTGGCTTACGCTAGATCGTCACTGGGGAGCGTTCATCGCTTCGGGTGGACCGCCCGGCTTCAGTGCCGGCGCGGCGTCACATGACGTAGCCCGCGTCGTCAATCGTCAGTACCTCGTCCAGTTCTTGGCCGGCAGCGCGCGCTACCTACTAGCCGACGACGATTCTGTTGAGGCAGACCTCGCGTGGGCGGGGTTCAAACTCGCGCAGCGAACGGCGGGAGGCGACCGCTATTCCAAAATCATTGCGATGACTTAATCGACGAACGAACTGAAAGCCCACGATGCCGAGAGACAACTTTAAACAACTAACGAAGAACGAGCTTTCCCTTCGGGCAGCGCATTTTTGTTCGAATCCGCGTTGCTTGCGGCTCACCGCTGGACCGCGTTCTGGCGTCTTGCGCGGATTGGCAACTGGTCACGCCGCACACATCTGCGCGGCTTCTCCAGACGGACCCCGCTACGACGCTGACCAGAGTGAGGCGGAGCGACGTTCCGCCTCGAACGGGCTGTGGCTTTGCCGCGAGTGTGGCGACATGGTCGACAAGGATGACAGCGGCTACTCGGCGGATGAGCTGCGCGCCTGGAAGCGCGACCACGAAGCCATGATCGGCGAGGTCCGGCAGCAAGGCTGGTCTCGTAGCATCGAACTTCTCCGTTCCGGCCAAAACTCTCCCGGGCTTGCACGCGAAATCGTTGCTCTCATGGAAGATCGCCGCGCCTTCTGGGCTCGGTTCGACGCCGAATTCCCGGATCGGGTTCGGATGTCTTTGGACAGTCTTCGCCATGAGCTTACCCGCTTGCGGCGCGATTGCGCTCCAGGTAGCCCGCTCGATACCATCATAGTGGCCTTAGCTCAGACGATCCGCCGGTTCTTTGATGCGGTGGAGAAGTTTGATCTCACGACGTTGCGGTGTGACGGCCGCGATCCCAATTGGCTCGCCTTCGAATCGGCTCTCCGGGCCTTACGCAAGTCCATTGGGTTTCAGATCAAAGCGCTCGCCGATTCCTACAGCATTCCGCTGCAGGGAGAGTTTGCGGCCTATGTGCCACAAGGCGCCGACCGACTTCCCTAGAAGCGGACGATCTCACCGTGCTGCCGGAGCGACGACATAGATATCGCTCGGCAAGCTGTGCTGCGATCCAACGACGATCAGATCACGAGTCTTGAAGTGTTATGTGGGAGATGGCGCGCCCGACACGATTCGAACGTGTGGCCTCCACCTTCGGAGGGTGGCGCTCTATCCAGCTGAGCTACGGGCGCATCTCACATTGCCTAGTCCGACCGACCTCTACAGGTCAACGGATTCGGCAGCTCTATTCTCAATGCCTCAACCAGCTCGCTGGATTGCTACGCCCTTGTCCCTTGTGCCTTTCCGGAAGCTGCTTACGCAGTGCTTACGTGGAAAAATCCAGGCCATGGGCGATCTGGTGAGGCTAACCTAACAACCTGACTTTATGCGTCTTTCCTCATCATATTCCAATCACGGCACCCTTGACATCAGCCTTCGGAGGGCAGCGCTCTATCCAGCTGAGCTACGGGTGCATCACGGCGGGAAGGGTGCCGGATTGTTGGACGGGGGGACCTTGCCGCAAACCGGGCGCGGGCTCAACCCCTTTTGACGACAATGCAGAGGCCGGCATCTTGAAGAACTGGGCGGCGCCTTTTTGTGCCTCGGGTGAAAGCGGCGCGTTCTTGTTTAAAATCCAGTCGGCGACGTCGCCCGCCACAAGACGATAATCCAGGTCGCGCAGCAGCATATGATAGCCATGGGCGTAATAGGCAGTGCGCAGATTGTCCTGGCCGTTGCCCGCGGCGCTCTGCGCCTGCGCCAGGCGCTGCGCCACGTCATGGGTCGGGCGCGGCGGCACCAGCTGATCATGCGCGCCATAGAGCAGCAGGGTCGGGATGGTCGGATTTGGCCGTGCCTGATAGGCGGCATCCATCAGATCGACCAGGCCATAGACCGCGTCCGCGCGCGTCTTCTTGATGGTCAGCGGGTCGCGGCTCAACTGGATCAGCATCGGGATGTTGTTCGACGGCCTGATATGCAGGCCGCGGCCGGTGAGGTGCAGCCAGGGCAGCACCCGGCCGCCCAGCCAGAGCGCCACGCGGTTGGGCCAGGGCATGGTGGACCGCGCCCAGACGGCAGGGGCGGCCAGGATGATTCCGGCCGGATGGATATGCGGGCTGCACGACCCGCCCTCGGCATCGAGGATGACGGCACCGCCCATGCTCTCGCCCAGCGCATAGACCGGCACGCCCGGCCATTGCGCCTGGACCAGGTTGAGCGCCGTGCCAAGGTCGCGGCACAGGCTCTCCGAGCCCGGCCAGATGCCGGCATTGTCATTGGCACCGAAGCCGCGCTGGTCATAGGCGTATGTCGCGATGCCACGCGCCTGCCAGATTGACGCCGGCATGGCGAAGGCGTGCGAATAATCGTTGAAGCCGTGCAGCGCCACGATCACCGCCTTGGGCTTGGTGACGTCGCCATTGGCGTCATGCGGCAGCCAGACCTGCATGGGCAGGCGCTTGCCGTCATCGGCGATCATCGCGCCATTGGTCAGATGCGACAGGGTCGGCTGGCGCAGGCGCGGCATGACCAGCGAGGCCTGCTGCTCTGCGGTCGGATTGAAGGCGTTGGGACTGTCCTGGAAATTCGGGGCGCAAGCGGCGAGCCCACCCAGCAGGCCCACAGTGACAAAGGTCCTAATGATCCTGAGCGTCCGCTCGATCTTCATGGCTACCCTTATACCGCTCATTCGCCCCTTATGCCCCCTTAGGTGAGCATCCCATCAACAGTCGCCCCGGGTCAATCGCCGGAGCGCATACGCCTCGCTTTTGCCACAAATATGGTTAACAAGGACTAAGAAAATGGCCGGAGGCCGTTTCAAAAGTCGCCCTGACGAGTTCAAACGTCGCTCTGGCGAGTCGGATGGCGGCGATTTTCCAAACGGCCTTTCAATCCTCGCGCCGGGTCAATTGCAGGAAGATGTCCTGCAGGCTGGCCTCCTTGGTCGTCATGTCGACGATGCCGAACCCGGCCTGCGTCACCGCCCCCAGCATGGTGTCGAGCCGAATGCGGCTCGGCTGGTAAAGCAGGCGCAGCTTTGACGGCCCCACCTTCTCGAAGCCCAGATTGACCAGCTCGCGCGGCACGGTCTCGACATCCCAGTCGAGCGTCACAACCACCTCCTTGGCATCGAGGCGCTTCAGGAGCGAGGCCGTGGTGTCGTCGGCGACGACGCGGCCGCGATTGATGATCGCGATGCGGTCGCACAGCTCCTGCGCTTCCTCGAGGTAATGGGTCGTAAGCAAGATCGTCGTGCCCGCATCGTTCAGCCGGCGGACATAGGCCCACAGCATCTGGCGCAGCTCGACGTCGACGCCGGCGGTCGGCTCGTCCAGCACCAGGATCGGCGGCGCATGCACCAGGGCCTTGGCGACCATCAGACGCCGGCGCATGCCGCCGGAGAGGCCACGGGCATAGGCATTCGCCTTGTCGGCCAGGCCCACCGCCTCCAGGATCTCCATGGTGCGGCGCTCGGATTTCGGCACGCCGAAGAGGCCAGCCTGCAGCTCCAACGCCTCGCGCGGGCTGAAGAACGGATCGACGATCAGCTCCTGCGGCACCACGCCGATCGAGGCGCGCGCGGCGCGTGGCCGCTGGTCGATATTGTGGCCCCAGATATGGACGGCGCCG
This sequence comes from Allostellaceae bacterium, assembly GCA_035491935.1. Classification (GTDB taxonomy): domain Bacteria; phylum Pseudomonadota; class Alphaproteobacteria; order ATCC43930; family CGMCC-115725; genus DATJJW01. Next base: position 3,734 of record DATJJW010000171.1, read on the forward strand.
TTGGTCTTGTTCACCAGGCCGGCCAGGATATTGATTGTCGTCGACTTGCCGGCGCCGTTGGGGCCCAGCAGGCCGAAGATCGAGCCGCGCGGGATGGCAAGGTCGATATTGTCGACCGCCAGCACCCCCGGCGCCCCACCCCGCGCCGGATAGTGCTTGGTCAGGCCGTTGATCTCGATCGCCAGATCCGGCGCTTCGTCGAGGTTGGATGCCGTCATCATCGCCACGTCGATACCATCGATTTTCGATACCATTGATTCTCGCGGCCCACCCATTATCATCCCGCCGCGACATGCAATACGGGATTTTGCCGGCGATGACACCTGTGGAAACCATTCTCGTCAGCACCAAGCGCGTCGCCTGCAATGGCGGCGGCGGTCCGCTGGGCCATCCGAAGATCTATCTGAACCTGGGCGACGACGACAAGGCGCTCTGTCCTTATTGCTCACGGCTGTACGTGCTGGAGAAGGTCGCCCACAAGGCGGCCGAGCCCGCTCCCGTGGTCGAGAGCTGAAGCCTTTGCCCGACACGCCACATAGTCACACGACACCCGGCACCGCCGCCCCCGACGGTTCTACGCCAAATCTGGCGCTCAAGCATCTGACGCTGATCGACGGCTCGGGCTTCATCTTCCGCGCCTTCCACGCGTTGCCGCCGCTCAACCGGGCGGACGGCACGCCGATCAACGCGGTGCTGGGCTTCTGCAACATGCTGCAGAAGGTGATCGACGAAAGCGATTCCGACCATATCGCGGTGATCTTCGACGCCTCGCGGCTCACCTTCCGCAACCGGATCTATCCGGAATACAAGGCGCAGCGCCCGCCACCGCCGCCGGAGCTGATCCCGCAATTCGCGCTGGTACGCGAGGCGACCGAGGCCTTCAACGTGGCCCAGGTCGAGATGGAGGATTACGAGGCCGACGACCTGATCGCCACCTACGCGCGGCTGGGCGCGGAGGCCGGCGCCAAGGTCACGATCCTGTCTTCGGACAAGGATCTGATGCAGTTGGTGACCGAGGTCGTCGGCATGCACGACCCGATCAGGAACCGGGCGATCGGTGCCCCCGAGGTACGCGAGAAATTCGGTGTCGATCCCGCCCATGTCATCGACGTGCAGGCGCTGTGCGGCGACAAGGTCGACAACGTGCCCGGCGTGCCGGGCATCGGCGTCAAGACGGCGGCCGAGCTGATCGGGACCTATGGCGATCTGGAGACGCTGCTGGTCCGGGCACCGGAGATCAAGCAGCCCAAGCGCCGGCAATCCCTGATCGATTTCGCCGAGCAGGCGCGTGTCTCGCGCAAGCTGGTCGAACTTTGCACCACCGTGCCGGTACCGCTTGGGCTGGAATCCATGGTGCGCCGGCCGATCGAGGGCGTGAAGCTCCTGGAATTCCTGCGCGCCAACGGCTTCCGCCAATTGGCCACGCGCATGGAGCAGCGCCACCCGGCCGGCTCCGGCCAGGGTGCGCCCCATGCACCCGCCATCCATACCGGCACCAGCGGCAATGTGGCATCGCCGTCCTCGGATGCCCCGCATGATGCGCCCCTGCCGCGTTCGGCCATGGTGGTGCCGGAGCCGCGCCAGGCCGTCGTCGAGAAGGCCGAATACACGCTGGTCCAGGACCTGGCCGATCTGGAGGCCTGGATCGCGCGTATCAATCTCGCCGGTGCCGTCGCGATCGATACGGAGACGAACTCGCTCGACGCGGTCGCGGCCGATCTCGTCGGCATCTCGCTCGCGATCGAACCCGGCCAGGCCTGCTACATCCCCGTCGGTCATGTCGGCGCCGAGGACGGACAGCTTGATTTCGGCATGGCCGAGAAGCCGAAGCAGATTCCGCTGGAGGCGGCGTTGGCGCGGCTGAAGCCGCTGCTCGAAAGCTCCGACGTCCTGAAGATCGCGCATAACGCCAAATACGACGTCCAGGTCTTCGGCAATTACGGCATCGATCTCAAGCCCCTCGACTGCACCATGCTGCTCGCCAACACGTTGGAGGCGGGCGCCCATGGCATGGGACTGGACGAGCTGGCCCAGCTCTATTTCGATCACAAGATGATCGCCTACAAGGACGTCGCCGGCAGCGGCAAGAGCCATAAGGGCTTCGCCGCGGTTCCCTTGGACAAGGCCTGCGAATACGCCGCCGAGGATGCCGATTATGCGCTGCGCCTGCATCGCATCCTGAAGCCGCGCGTGCTGCGCGAGCGGCTGTCGACGCTCTATGAGACGATCGAACGGCCGATGGTCCCGACCGTGGCCTCGATGGAACGTCACGGCATCGCGGTCGACCGTACCGCGCTGCAGAAGCTGTCGATCGATTTCGGCGCACGCATGGCGGCGCTCGAGATCGAGATCCATGAATTGGCCGGTGGCCCGTTCAACATCGGCTCGCCCAAGCAACTGGGTGAGATCCTGTTCGACAAGCTGCAATTACCCGGCGGCAAGAAGGGCAAGACCGGCGCCTATGGTACGGATGCCGCCTTGCTGGAGCAGTTGGCCGCCCAGCACGAGTTACCTCGTCGCGTGCTCGATTGGCGCCAGCTGGCCAAGCTGAAATCGACCTATGCCGATGCGCTGGTCGAGCAGATCAACCCCAAGACGGGCCGTGTCCACACGCAATACTCGCTGGCCGGCGCCGCCACGGGGCGTCTGGCCTCGACCGACCCGAACCTGCAGAACATCCCGGTGCGCACCGAGGAAGGCCGCAAGATCCGCCGCGCCTTCATCGCCGAACCTGGCAACGTCTTGCTGTCGGCCGACTATTCTCAAATCGAATTGCGCCTGGCCGCCCATGTCGCCGGGGTCGAAGCGCTGAAGCGCGCCTTCGTCGACGGGCTGGACATCCATGCCATGACCGCGTCCGAGATGTTCGGCGTGCCGATCGAGGGCATGGACCCGATGATCCGCCGGCGCGCCAAGGCGATCAATTTCGGCATCATCTACGGCATCTCCGCCTTCGGGCTCGCCGCCCAGCTCTCCATCCCGCAAGGCGAGGCCTCATCCTATATCGGCACGTATTTCGCACGCTTTCCAGAGCTGCGCGAATACATGGATGCGATGAAGACCCAGGCGCGCGAGAAGGGCTATGTCGAGACGCTGTTCGGCCGGCGCTGCCACCTGCCCGGCATCAAGGATGCGAACCCGGCGCGGCGCGCCTTCTCGGAGCGCGCGGCGATCAACGCGCCTTTGCAGGGCACGGCCGCCGACATCATCAAGCGCGCGATGAACCGCCTGCACAAGGATCTGCCGAGCAGTGGCCTCAAGGCCAGGATGCTGCTGCAGGTGCATGACGAACTGGTCTTCGAGGTGCCGGAAGGCGAGGTCGAGCAATCGGCCGCCCTCATAAAGTCGATCATGGAGAATGCCTGCGCACCGGTGCTTCAGCTCAGCGTGCCGTTGGTCGTCGAGACCGGCAATGCCGTCAGCTGGGACGCGGCGCATTAGCGCCTGAGGTGCCTTCGGACCCGCCATCGAGGCGCCCAGGCTTTAATGCCGGCCGGCGCCCCCCATCTAATGCAGGGGTTCCCCAAGCCAGCGCCTTCATGCCGACGGATACCAATCCTCTCAGCACCGCCACACCACCTGTCGTGCTCCCCGTCGTGCTATGTCCCGACTGCGAGACCGCACAGCAGGTGCCACCCCTGCCCGCGCACGAGACCGCCTCTTGCCAAGTCTGCGGCATGGAGCTGACGCGCGGCGACGGCAATAACGAGCCGATGCTGCTGGCGCTGTCGCTCTCGGCGCTGGCCCTTTATTTCCCCGCAACCTTCATGCCGCTGATGATCGTCACGGTGAATGGCGACGAACGCGGCAATACGTTGTTCGACGGACCGATCTGGCTGGCGCAGCAGAATTTCCACAGCCTCGCCCTGGTCGTCTTCCTGTTCACCCTGCTGGCCCCGCTGCTCTGGCTCACCGGGCTCAGCTTCGTGCTGGGCTGCCTCGTCAGCGATTACCGGCCGAGTTATCTCGGCCGTGTCCTGCGCTGGACCGAGACCGCGCGGATCTGGGCCATGCCCGAGGTGTTCCTGGTCGGCGGCTTGGTGGCCTATAGCCGCGTCAAGGCGCTGGAACCCACAGATATCGCCACCGGCGGTTGGATCTTCCTGTTCTACAGCGCCTTCGTGCTTGCGATCGAGGCGCTCAAGGACCGGCACAAGCTGTGGGAAGCGATTCTGCCCGGCACGCTGGACCATGCGCTGATCATCGACCGCGCCGGCCGCGTCGCCCGGATCAATCGCGAGGGGGCCGATGGCGAGGAGATCGCACCGGAAGACGCCTTCACCTGCCATGCCTGCCACATGCCGCTGGTGGTCGATCCGCGCGTGACGGCGATACGCTGCCCGCGCTGTTCCGCCTATACCGAGCGGCGCAAGCCCGGATCCATGCATCGCTGCCTGGCGCTGGTGATCGCGAGCCTTCTGCTTTACATCCCTGCGAATGTGCTGCCGATCATGACTGTGGTCGAGTTCGGCTCCATCGACCGCAATACGATCATGTCAGGTGTCTTCGAGCTGTATCAGTACGGGCTGTGGCCCCTCGCCCTCATCGTCTTCACCGCCAGCATCCTGGTGCCGCTGCTGAAGCTGGTGGGCCTCAGCCTGTGCATGATTGCCGCCTGGCCCCGGACCGGCCGCTCGCACACGATCCGCACACGCGGCCAGCACGCCCGGCTCTACCGCATCATCGAACATATCGGCCGCTGGTCGAACATCGACATCTTCATGATCTCGATGCTGGTGGCGCTGATTGAATTCGGTAATTTGGCCCGCGTCGACGCCGAACCCGGCGCCGTCGCCTTCGCCGCCGTGGTCATCCTGACCATGTTCGCCTCGCGCGCCTTCGATCCCCGCCTCATGTGGGATGCGCTGGCACACCAGGAGCCGGTGGAGAAGGAGGATGAACACGAAGAGCTGGGCCGCGTCAGCGGCGCCAGAACCTACAAAGAACACATGCTGGACGCCCAACCATGAGCGAGCCCACCCCGCCCGGAACTCCGCCATCGGGCCAACAACCCAATGGCCAGCCGCCGGGCTTCACCCGCCGTGCCCGTGTGCGACCGCGCAAATTCGTCGCTTGGGTCTGGATCGTGCCGGTGATCGCGGCCGCCGTCGTGCTCTACCTTGCCGGCCATTACCTGCTCGCCCAGGGGCCGAAGATCACCATCACCTTCGAGGATGCGGAGGGGCTGGAGGCCGGTCACACGCCGATCCGCTACAAGAGCGTCCAGGTCGGCACGGTCGAGGGCATCACGCTGTCCAAGGACCTGTCCAAGGTCGTGGTCGAGGCGCGCATGCAGCGCAAGATCGCCGATAAGCTCAACGACCAGACCAGCTTCTGGGTCGTCAAGCCGCGTTTCAGCGCCGGCGGCGTCTCCGGCCTCTCGACCCTTGTCTCGGGCTATTACATCGCGATGGAGCCGGGCAGCGGCAAGCCGAGCGACAGTTTCAAGGGGCTGAGCGAGCCGCCGGTCGTCCAGGCCGACGTGCCGGGCACCGACTACGTGCTGGACGCCCAGCAGCTCAGCGGCCTGAACCAGGGCTCTCCCATCTCCTATCGCGGCTTCGAGGTCGGCCAGGTGCTGGGCTCCTCGCTCTCGCCGGACGGCACCAAGGCGCAGATCTTCATCTTCATCCGCAAGCCCTACGATGCGCTGGTCCGACCGAACAGCCGGTTCTGGAACGTCAGCGGCGTGCAGGTCACCGCGGGCGCCGCCGGCTTCAAGGCCGATATCGCCTCGCTGCAATCGCTGGTCTCGGGCGGCATTGCCTTCGACACGCCCGGCATTGCGCGCGAGGAACCGGTCAGCCCGCGCAACAGCCATTTCCAGCTGTTCGATGACGCCAGCGCGGTCCAGGACCAGCCGGAAGGCCCGACGCTGACCTATCGCATGGAATTCCCCGGTTCGGTCCATGGCCTGAGCGTGGGTGCGCCCGTCGAACTGCTCGGCATCAGGGTCGGCCGGGTGACGGAGCTGCATCTGGAATATATTGTCGCCACCGGCCAGCTCATCACGCCCGTGACCGTCGAACTCGAACCGGACCTCGTCCGGATCAACGGCCAGCGCCGCTCGCAAGATCGCGCCACCATCGACCGGTCGATCGAGAAGCTGGTTCAGGCCGGCCTTCGCGCCCGGCTGGCCAGCGGCAGCCTGCTTACCGGCGCACGCTATGTCTCGATGGAATTCATTCCCGATCCGCCGCCGGGCATTCTGCATCAGGCCTATGGCTTCGACGAGATCCCGACCGCGCCGGCCGCCGACATCGACTCGCTGACCGCATCGGCCAGCAGGCTGATGAGCAAGCTGGCGGCGCTGCCGCTGCCGCAGATCATGGCGAACATCCAGCACATCACCGGCCATCTCGACCAGACGACCGGCACACCGGAATTCAGGCGTGCCGTCGGCGATCTGGAGAAGACCATGGCGAATGTCCAACGCATCACCAGTGACGCCAAGACGCAGATGCCGGCCTTGCTCGCCAGCCTGCGCCAGACCGCGCAATCGGCCAATGCCACCATTGCGGCCGCCAACAAGATGATGGGTGCCGACCCGGCCGCCGGTGGGCAGGGCCTGCCCCAGGCCTTGTCCGAACTGACCTCGGCCGCGCGCTCGATCCGCACATTGACCGATTATCTCGACCAGCACCCGGAAGCCCTGCTGCGCGGCCGGACGGCAACCCGATGAGGCCGCCCCCCAATGAGGCCAAAACCAATGAAGAAGACACCATGATCTCCCGCTTCTTCCCGCGCGTGTGCCTTGTCGCGGCCTTGGCAGGCGTGGCCGGCCTGCTCTCGGCCTGCGGCACCAGCACGCCGGTCAATTTCTACACGCTGGATGCCGTATCGCCGGCGACCCTTGCCCCGTTGCGGGCCGGCCCGACGGTGCAGCTGGGTGCCGTGACCCTGCCGGCCATGCTCGACCGGGTGCAGATCGTCCGGCGCGATGGCAGCCATCAGGTGGCGATCGACGACCTGGACCACTGGGCGGCCCCGCTCGACGATCTGACGCGCCGCGCGCTGGTCCACGACCTGGCGCTACGCCTGCCGGCCCGGGTGGTCATGACCACGGACGACACGCCACCCGCCGGCCCCTTGCAGGTGATGAGCGTCTCCGTGGGCGAATTTGCCGGCAACGGTAGCGGCCAGGTCGTGCTGCAGGCGCATTGGACGATCTTCCACGGCACCCCGCTGGCGCTGGTCCGCCAGGGCACGGAGGACATCCGCGTGCCGGCCGGGACCTCGCCGCAAGCCTTGGCCGCCGGCATGAGCCAGGCACTGGGCCTGTTCGCCGACAAGCTGGCCGCGGCCCTGCCGCCGGCCTGACGGGGCTTTCGGGCGAACCCCCTGCGCCCGTTCGCCCTTGCGCCGGTTCGGGGGACCGGCCGATAATGCCACGCCCTCGAACGGCAGGAGTTGCGGCCCGCATGGCACAGGATTTCCAGATCGATTGCGTCATCATCCCGGTGACGCCGTTTCAGCAGAATTGCTCGCTTCTCTGGTGCAAGGAGACGATGCGGGGCGCGGTCGTCGATCCTGGCGGCGATGTCGACCGCATCATGGATGCCATCCGCACCAGGGGCGTCACGGTCGAGAAGATCCTGATCACCCATGCCCATGTCGACCATGCCGGCGGCGCCGCGGACCTCGCCGAACGGCTGGGCGTGCCCATCGAGGGGCCGCAGCGCGAGGATCAGTTCTGGATCGACCGGATCCAGACCAGTGCCGCCGAATATCGCATCCCCAACTGCCGCGCCTTCACGCCGACGCGCTGGCTGGAGGACGGCGACAAGGTCACGGTCGGCAACCTCGAATTCGACGTTCGTCACGTCCCCGGCCACACGCCCGGCCATGTCGTGTTCTTCGACGCGGCGGACCGGCTGGCCTTCGTCGGCGACACGCTGTTCCAGGGTTCGATCGGCCGTACCGACTTCCCGCGCGGCGACCATCAGGCGCTGCTCGACGCCATCGTCGCCAAGCTCTGGCCGATGGGCGACGACGTGACCTTCGTGCCCGGCCATGGCGCCGCCTCGACCATCGGGCGCGAGCGGGCGACCAACCCCTACGTCGCCGACAAGGTGCTGGGGCGATCCTGAGCGGCGAATGGCTTGAGGACGAAGTGCCTTGAACGGTGACCTGCCTTGAACGGTGTACTGCCTTGAACGGTGAACTGCGCATCGCCGATCTCAACGAGGCCGAACGCGCCTGGCTGAAGGGCTTCTTCGAGGAGACCAGGGCCCGGCTGGAACGGCTGGTCGATGCGCATGGCATGAAGCCGGGGCTGGGCCTGGCGCTCGCGGCCGAGCGAATCGCCATCCTCGACCACCAACTGGCGGCACTCGGCACGGCGATGGTGGACGCCGGCACACCCGTCGCCTGCGCCAAGGGCTGCGCCTTCTGCTGCACGCTGACCATCGATGTCTCGCCGGACGAGGTCTTCGCGCTGGCGCAATATCTGGAGACGCATCTGGCGGCGGAAGCCTTGGAAGGCGTCAAGGCGCGGGCGCGCGCCAACGACGCCAAGGCCCATGGCCTGCCGCCGCTGGAGCGCCATCGCCTGCGCCTGTTCTGCCCGGTCATGGACCCTGCGACTCGCGCCTGCCTTGCCCATGCCGCGCGGCCCAATCCTTGCCAAGGCTATCTGTCGCTCGACGTCAAGGCCTGCGAGGCCGACCATCTCGCCCCGCCCGGCCGGGTGGCGAAACCGGCAGCGGCGGCACTCCTCACCAACCTCGTCGGCGATCTGCGCAGCCAGATCCTGGCCGAGCACGGCGCGCCCGATGCCCGAGTCGAGCTGACCGCGGCCCTGGTGGCGCTTTGGCGTGACGGCGAGACGGAAACGGCCTGGCTCCACGGTAGCCCGGTTTTCCCGGATTCGGCTGCTTATGGCGCCACCACCTATACCGCCGAAAGCACAGGCGACATTAAATCGATGGGAACTGATCGTTCCGGTGCGATTTAATTCGTGACTTTTGTGTCAGATCAAATATCTGGAGATTGATTCGTCGGTAGCTCGACCGAACCCCGCACGGGTCATCGATCCCCTCCCCTTCCTTCCGGCAACACGCCGCCCTATCTCGAGGCCAGGACCCTGAGGCCATGATGAAGAAGCTCCTGATCGGCTTGGCGGTCCTGGGCGTGATCTTCCTTGGATTCGTCGCCGTCGCGCCGTTCTTTATTCCGATCGACCAATATCGGGTCCAACTGATCGAGCGGGTCAAGGCCGCGACCGGCCGCAACCTCACCATCACCGGCGGCACCTATTTCTCGGCCTTCCCGCATCTGGCGCTGGAGGTGGAGGGCGTGACCCTTTCCAACCCGCCGGACATGTCGTCGCCCGATTTCATGCGCGCCGACCGGCTGGAGGTCAGGCTGAAGCTGCTGCCCTTGCTGCTCGGCCGCATCGAGATCTACCGCTTCATGCTGATCCAGCCGGTGGTGGCGCTGGAGATAACACCGAACGGCAGGCCCAATTGGCTGTTCGCCCCATCCGCGCCCCAAGATGACAGCCTGCCGGGCGCCCACCTGGCGTCGGCACCTCAGCCTCAAAGCACCGCAACCGGTACTCCTCTGCCCGGTATGCCCGCTTCCGCGCCGTCGCCGGCATCCGGCCCGAGCGCCTTGGCCATCGGCATCATGACCCCCGGCGAGGTCCAGGCCGGCGAGGACGCGGTGCAGGCGCTGCATCTTGACGACATCCGCCTGACCGACGGCACGGTCACCTTCCTCGACCGGCGCACGAACAAGCCGCTCAGGGCGTTGACCCATATGCGCCTCAACCTGTCGCTGACCGATCTGCGCAGACCGTTCACGGCCCAGGGCACCGCCTCCTGGCATGGCCGCGACGTCGGCCTGGCCATGACCGTGGTCGATCCGGCGGCCCTGCTGCAGGGCGAGGGCAGCGGGCTGTCGGCGCAGGTCACGGCCAAGCTCCTGCGCTTCGACTTCAAGGGCGACATGACCCGCATGGTGCCGCTGACGGCCAGCGGCTATGTCGATGTCCATATGCCGTCCTTGCGCGACTGGTCCGACTGGGCGAGCACGAGCTGGCGCCTGCCCGGCACCGGTCCCGGCGCGCTGCTGCTGACCGGCAACGTCGATGCGAGCCAGGGCAAGATCAAGCTGACCAACGCCGCCCTGTCGCTCGACGATATCCGGGCGACCGGACAGTTGAGCGTCGACACCACGGGACCACGGCCGCTGATCCAGGGCCTGGTCGACATGGATCGCTTCGACGTCGATTCGTATTGGCCGGGAACGCCCGCACCCGTCCCCGGCGCCGATAACGGGCCCGGCATCGACGGCGGATCCGACATCTGGGGCAACCTGCCGCCGGCCGGGTCCGGGCCGCCGGCCAGGGGCCGGGCGCCCGCGTCGATCGACTGGGACAGCCAACCGATCGACTGGTCGGCCCTGCACCTGGTTGACGCCGATCTCTCCTTGAGTGCCGGGCAGATCTATTTCCGCGGCCTGCGCCTCGGCCGTTCCTCGATCGACCTGCATCTGCACGACCGGCGGCTGGAGCTGGCGCTCAACCGGTTCCAGCTCTATGACGGCTTCGGCCGGGGCAGCGTGTCGATCTATGACGATGGAGCGAAGCCCACATATCAGGGCCGGTTCAATCTGAGCGACATCCAGCTCGCCCCCATGCTCAAGGACCTGGTGGGCTTCGACAAGCTGACCGGCGTCGGCACCATCGATCTCAATCTGTCCTCCAGCGGCCGCAGCGACCGCGAGATAGTCGGCAATCTGAGCGGCAGCGGCAGCATCGGCATCAACAATGGCGGGTTGAGAGACATCAACCTCAACGCCATGATGCGCACGCCGGCGACGGCCGGCGCACTCGGCCAGCCGGCCGACGTCACGGTCTTCAACGCCGCCTCGATCGGCGTCGCCGTGGCTGAAGGCAATGTGCGCAGCCGGGAGCTGACCCTGCGTCTGCCGTCGGTGACCGTGACCGGCAGCGGCACGGTCAACCTGCCCCGACGTGAGATGGCTGTGCGCCTGACACCCCATGCCGCAGGCATGACGTCGATCGAGATCGGCGGTCCCTGGTCCAGGCTGACCTATCATGCCGCCTCTCCCATCTCCTACGGCGTGCGTTCGGTACGCCGGCCGGCGCGCTCACAGAGCAGCGGCGGCCCATTACGCTTCCTGCGGCGCCTGTTCGGCGGCGACTAGCATTCGGAATCACGTCTCGACTGGAGCCACCCACGGCGCCAGTCAAGGCGATCCGGCTCTGGCGAGGTAATTCCTATGACCCATCTCTATGTGGCACGCAGCAAGACGCTGACCGAGTGGGCGTCCGATGTCGGCCTGTCCAAGCATATCTACAAGTTGGGCCTGACGGCGGATGCCGCGAAACCGGCGATCGAGAACGCCGATTGGTGCGGCATGACCGACTGGAGCCTGGTCAAGGCGACGCCCTGCGATCTCGCCGTCGAGGACGAGGAAGCGGTGATCCGGCGCATCGCCGCCAAGGAGAAGATGATCGACCCCAGCCTATACCCGAAGCTGAAGGGACAGTTGGGCGTCTTCAAGGTGCTGCCGGCCCATGTCGAAAGCCACATCGTCGTCGGCAAGGCGCTCGACGGCAATTTCGACGTGGCGAAATTGAAGCTGAAGCCGGCGGATTTTGCCGCCTATCTCTTCGCGAACGCGCTACGATAGCCACACGACCACGGCGCTGAAGCGAGGAGTCGGGACATGGCCAAGGGCACGAAGTGGCAGGGCATCTTCCCCGCCATCACCACGCAATTCAAGGTCGACGGCTCGGTCGATCTGCAAGCCACTCAATCCATCGTCCGCACCCTCGTGCAGGAAGGCATCGGCGGCCTGGTCGCCTGCGGTTCGGTCGGCGAGAATGTCTCGCTGTCGCCGACGGAAAAGCGTGACGTCGCCGTCGCGATCAAAGATGCGGCCGGCGGCGCCGTGCCGGTGCTGTCGGGTGTCGCCGAGATCACCACCGACCAGGCGCGGCTCTATGCGCGCGATGCCCAGCGCCTCGGCCTCGACGGGTTGATGGTCATGCCGCCGATGATCTACGGCGCTGCGGCGCCGGAGCTGTTGGCCTATTTCCAGGCGGTGGCGGCGGCCAGCGACCTGCCGATCATGCTCTACAACAACCCGCCCGCCTATCGGAACGACATGGCGCCGGAACTGGTCGCCCAGCTGGTGCCGATCGAGACCATCGTCGCGATCAAGGAATCCTCGGGCGACACGCGCCGCTTTGTCGACCTCTACAACGCGATCGGCGACCGGCTGCTGCTGTTCTGCGGCCTGGACGACGTGATCCTGGAGGCGCTGGCGCTGGGCGCGGTCGGCTGGGTCTCGGGCCTCAGCAATGTCTTCCCGCAAGAATGCGAACGCATGTTCCGTGCGACACTCACCGGCAGGCGCGACGAGGCGCTGGCCATATATCGCTGGATCATGCCGCTCCTGCATCTCGATGCCCGGGCCGACCTCGTGCAATGCATCAAGCTGTGCGAGGCCATGGCCGGACGCGGCTCGGAACGGGTGCGCCCGCCGCGCCTGCCGCTCGCAGGCGAGGCCCGCACCCATGTCGAGGCGTTGATGCGCCGCGCCATCGAGACACGGCCAGGCTGATCTGCGGGCTTCGTCCCATGACCATCGTTTTTGAGGGCGTCCCGCCCGGCAACCACACCTTCGCCTGCCTCGACGGCCATACCTGCGGCAATCCGGTACGGCTGGTCATGGGCGGCGCACCCATCCTCGTGGGCGCCACCATGTCGGCGCGGCGGCAGGATTTCCTCAATCGCTTCGACTGGATCCGCAAGGCGCTGATGTTCGAGCCGCGTGGCCATGACATCATGTCCGGCTCGATCCTCTATCCGCCAACACGGGATGATTGCGATATCGCCATCCTGTTCATCGAAACCTCCGGCTGCCTGCCGATGTGCGGCCACGGTACCATCGGCACGGTGACCATGGCGATCGAGCACGGCCTGGTCAGCCCGCGGGAGGAAGGCAGGCTGGTATTGGATGCGCCGGCCGGTCCCGTCATCGCCGAATACCGGCGCGAGGGTGCGCATGTCGAAGCCGTGCGCATCCGCAACGTGCCGTCATATCTGGCCGCTGCCGAGCTGGCGATTGACGTTCCGGGACTGGGCGAGCTGGTGCTGGATATCGCCTATGGCGGCAATTTCTACGCGATCGTCGAGCCACAGAGGAACTTCGCCGGGCTGGACGGGGTCGGCGCGGACTGGCTGTTGCGCATGAGCCCGGTGGTACGCCGCGCGGTCAATGCGGCCGTCGGGATCGTCCATCCGCTCGACCCAACCATATCCGGCGTCAGCCATGTGCAGTGGACCAGCGAGCCCCGGGCAGCGAAAGCCCATGGCCGCAACGCCGTCTTCTATGGCGACAAGGCGATCGACCGCTCGCCCTGCGGCACCGGCACCTCGGCGCGCATGGCCCAGTTGGCGGCCAAGGGCAAGCTCAGCCCCGGCGATGATTTCGTCCACGAAAGCATCATCGGCACGTTGTTCGAAGGCCGGGTCGAGGCGGCGACGACGCTCGGGGCTCAGGGGACGGCCGCCATCGTGCCCAGTATCGCCGGCTGGGCACGGCTCACCGGCCTCAACACCATCTTCGTCTCGGACCGCGATCCGCTCTGCGGCGGATTCCAATTAGCCTGAAGCGCCACCTTGATTCCGGTGCCCACCATCGCGATTTGAGTTGTACCCCCGCCCCGGCCACAGCCCTGCCGTTTACGCCTGCGGTTTCGATCCATGGACCTCGAAGCCGCATGATCAAGGGCCGGCCCCCGGCATGGCGGCCATGCCGCAGCCACAAGATCTTCACATAATTTATATTTGGAATAATTCTAATTCGTTGTTATGGTCTCGTCGTGCCGGTCACCCAGGCACGGCGGCGATGACGGACGAGAATTGACGGACGGGCATCGCCGCACTCCGAAGGTTCACATCATCAAGGAATTATCGATGCCCATCATTAATAGTGAAGTGAAGCCGTTCAAGGCGACCGCCTATCACAATGGGAAGTTTGTCGAGGTGACGGAGGCCACCCTCAAGGGCAAGTGGTCCGTCATCGTCTTCTATCCGGCCGATTTCACCTTTGTCTGCCCGACCGAGCTGGGCGACCTCGCCGACCAGTATGGCGAGTTCAAGAAGCTCGGCGTCGAGATCTATGGCGTGTCGACCGACACTCATTTCACCCACAAGGCCTGGCACGACACCTCGGAGACCATCGCCAAGGTGCAGTATCCGCTGCTCGGCGACCCGACTGCGGCGCTCGCTCGCGCCTTCGACGTGCTGATCGAGGCAGAGGGCCTGGCCTATCGCGGCACCTTCGTCATCGACCCGGCGGGCAAGATCAAGATCGCCGAGATTCATGACAACGGCATCGGCCGCGACGCCAGCGAGCTGCTGCGCAAGGTTCGCGCCGCCCAGTATGTCGCCGCGCATCCGGGCGAGGTCTGCCCCGCCAAGTGGACGCCGGGTCAGGAGACGCTGAAGCCTTCGCTCGACCTGGTCGGCAAGATCTGATCGTCGACACGCATGATCGGAGACCCGGATGGCCAGCCATCCGGGTCCTTCCGAGGGACTTTAAGGAGAGATGCCTCAAATGTTGGACGCCGATACGAAAGCGCAGTTGAAGTCCTATCTCGAGCGCGTCTCGCAGCCCATCGAGATCACGGCTTTCCCCGACGACAGCGAGACCTCGCGCAACATGATGAGCCTGCTCGGCGACATCACCGAGGCGTCGCATCTCGTCAGCGTACTGCAGAACACGGAGGCGCCCGGCCGCCGTCCGTCCTTTTCGGTCAACCGTCCCGGCGGCGGTGTCGGCATCCGTTTCTCCGGCCTGCCGATGGGCCATGAATTCACCTCGCTGGTCCTGGCGCTGCTCCAGACCGCAGGCTATCCGCCGAAGGTCTCGCCCGAGATCGTGCAGCAGATCCAGGCGATAAACGCCGACCTGCATTTCGAGACCTTCGTCTCGCTGACCTGCCACAACTGCCCCGACGTGGTGCAGGCGATGAACATGATGGCGGCGCTCAACCCACGCATCACGCATGAGATGGTCGAAGGCGGCCAGTTCCAGAGCGAGGTCGAGGAGCGCCAGATCATGGGCGTGCCGACCGTGCTGCTCGGTGGCGAGGTGTTCGGCTCCGGCCGCATGGAGCTGGACGAGATCCTGGCCAAGATCGTGGCCCTGGTCGATACGGGTGCCGCCGAGCGTACGGCCGCCGAACTCAGCGCCAAGGAGCCCTTCGACATGCTGGTGGTCGGTGGCGGCCCGGCGGGTGCGGCGGCTGCGATCTATGCCGCGCGCAAGGGCATCCGCACCGGCATCGTCGCCGAGCGTTTCGGCGGCCAGGTGCTGGATACGCTGGCCATCGAGAATTTCGTCTCGGTCTCCGCGACCGAGGGTGCGAGGCTCGCCCGCGGGCTGGAGGAGCATGTCCGCGTCTATGACGTCGACATCATGACCCTGCAGCGCGCGGTGAGCGTGAAGCCCGGCGAGCTGTTCGAGGTGGCGCTGGAAAGCGGCGCGGTGCTGAAGGCGAAATCGGTCATCGCAGCCACCGGTGCCCGCTGGCGCAACATGAACGTACCGGGCGAAGCCGAATACAAGACCAAGGGTGTGGCCTATTGCCCGCATTGCGACGGCCCGCTGTTCAAGGGCAAGCGCGTCGCGGTCATCGGCGGCGGCAATTCCGGAATCGAGGCGGCGATCGATCTCGCCGGCATCGTCGAGCATGTGACGGTGCTGGAGTTCGACACCAAGCTGCGTGCCGATGCCGTGCTGATCGCCAAGCTGAACAGCCTGCC
Organism: Allostellaceae bacterium; assembly: GCA_035491935.1. Classification (GTDB taxonomy): domain Bacteria; phylum Pseudomonadota; class Alphaproteobacteria; order ATCC43930; family CGMCC-115725; genus DATJJW01. The sequence goes on from DATJJW010000171.1 coordinate 19,546, forward strand.
CAACGTCACCGTGCACCTGAACGCCAAGACCACCGAGGTCGTTGGCGACGGCCAGAAGGTCACCGGCCTCACCTATGAGGACCGCGCGACCGGCGAGGTCCATCGCGTCAACCTCGAAGGCATCTTCGTGCAGATCGGCCTGGTGCCGAATACCGACTGGCTGAAGGGGGCGATCGAGCTGAGCCCGCGCGGCGAAGTCATTGTCGACGTGAAGGGCGAGACCTCGGTCCCGGGCATTTTCGGCGCCGGCGACGTCACCACCGTGCCCTACAAGCAGATCGTCATCGCCATGGGCGAAGGGGCGAAGGCGTCGCTGGGCGCGTTCGACCACCTGATCCGCTCGTCGGTGAAGGCTGCTTAAGGCAGGTTCTGAGGCAGCCGCGCGCCGGGATCATGACAGGAGACGGACAGATGGATCATGATCATCATCACTCATCCCCCAGTCTGGAACACATGACACCTGCGCCCTTGACGCCCGGGGAGCGGCTGCTGAAGGCCGGGCTGTCGAAGACGCGCCAGCGCATGGCGCTGCTCTCGCTGCTGTTCGATGGCGGTGACCGCCATATCACGGCCGAGCAGCTCCATGCCGAGGCGCTGACCGGTGGCCACAAGCTGTCGGTCGCGACAATCTACAACACGTTGCGCCAGTTCAAGGACGCGGGGCTGCTGCGGGAAGTGGTGGTCGATCCCACGCGCTCGTATTTCGATACGAACGTCTCGACGCACCACCACTTCTTCTCCGAGGCGACCGGCATGCTGCGCGACATTCCCGGCGACGACATCATCGTCGGCAACCTGCCGGCGCCACCCGAAGGCACCACCATCGACAGCGTCGAGGTGATTATCCGCATCAAGCCTTGACAGGCGCCTTGGTCTCTTCCGCGATCAGCCGAAACACCTTGTTCAGGTATTTGGTCGCCCGCTGCTTGATCGCGACCTCGTCGACGATCCGGCTGGTCGAGTAGCGGGAGACCGCAATCTTCTCCAGGGCCTTGGTCCTGAAGCGTTGGACGGCCTCCGCGGGCCGATCCTCCGCGTCAGCCAACGTCTCCAAAAGCACGGCGATCAGCGCCGAATTCGCCAGTTCGGCCGCCATCAGGCGTTCCGCTTCGGTATCCGTTACCATGATTGGAGCCTCCTCCCGCTATGGTGTTGGCAAGGGCTAAAGCCTATGCCCCAATCGGGCGGATGTATAGTGACGCCTAGAGCCCTTCGATCAGCTCCAGGATGAATCCCGGCCGGGTCAGCACGAAGACGACCGGACGGCCGCCGAAGGCCACCGCCGGATGCGGACGGGAGATCGGCATGGCGCCGGCCGCGCGCAGCCGGGCCAGCTCATCCTCCAGCGAGGCCACGCGATAAGCGACATGGTTGAGGATGTTGCGCCGCTCGGCCAGGACGGCATCGACCGGGTTGCCGGGACCACCCGGCGCCACCAGCTCGTAGCGTAGCCCCGAAGCGTCGGTGCCGAACTGCACCCGGACCTTGAGGCCCGGATCGTCGATCTCCAGCCCCCAATCGCCGATACCGATCGCTTGGGACAGTTGCTCGCGCCCCTTGGCGAGGTCCGCGACGAAGACGCCGATATGGTCGAAGATCATGCCCCCTCCCGGATGAGGCCCGCAGGATTGTCGGCCAGGAGACTCACGGCCTCGTCGAGGAAATCCCGCACCCTGACGGTAACAAGCGCCGCGCGGCCGAACGGCACAAGCCGGAGCTTGCCCTCCCGTTCCAGGCGCGATTTGAGCCGCCGCAGATCCGTTTGGGTCGCACGCTCGAGATCGCGCACCAGATAGCGCACGGGGAAGTGCCGCTCACGCCCCCCTTCGACCACCCGCGCCTCGAAGCTTTTGAAATAGCGGTAACCGACGCCCAGGCGCTGCTCGACGTAATGCACGAAGGTCACCCGGTCGAAACCGCAGGCAAGACACGCGATCAAGCCGTTGCGCTGATAGAGCAGGTCGAAAACCGTGCCCGCGCCGAAGCAATCGTCGAGCGGGGCCGCCATGATCGCGGCCGTGGCCGCGCCCGAGCAGGCGACGCTGAAAATCGGATGCGCGGTACGCCGGACATTGGCCCGCGCCCGGAACAGCTCCGGCAGCAGCCCGACCGTGCCGGGCGTGGCGTTGGGGTCGAAGACCTCGCCCTTGGTCGCACTGTAGCTGAAGCAGGGCATGACCAGCGTACCGCCAGGGCCCAGCACGGTCTCGATGCCCTGGAACAGCGTTTCGGCGCGGGCCGCCGGCGCCTCGGCCGAAGCATCGATCTGCGTCAGCGCCAGCGCGTCGCCATGCAGCATGACGAGATCGCCGGCTGCAAATCCCGCCGCCCGGAATGCTTCCTCCAATGCCGCGGGGGCGAGCATCAGCCGCGCGGCCCCAGCGCCGTCTCGATGTCGTCGAGACTCTTCAGCTCGCTGATCTCCTCCAGCGAGAAGCGCGTGTCGAATTCTTCCTCGACCGCCATCAGGAAGTTGAAATGGCCGAGCGAATCCCATTGCGGAAAGGATCCGAGCGCCAGCCCCGTCGCCGCAGCATCGAATTGGGCGGCCGGGAATTGCCGGCGCAGCACCTCGACCAACCGCTCACGCAATGTCGGCATCGGCGAAGAACTCCTGGAAAGGGATGACGGCCTGATCGAGGGCCAGGGCATAGCGGGTGGTGCCGGGCCCGACGGAATCGGACGGTGGCGGCGGCAGATGAGCCGCCAGCGCACGCCAGGCGGAGGGCCAGGCATCCTCGGCGACGAAGCCATGATCCGGCAGGAAGGACGCCGCGACCGTGTTGCGGCCGCTGTCGACGAATTCGGCGACAAGCAGCTGCCCCCCCCTCGTCCGCAAACCGGCGACCAACTGGGCCAGCGCCCAGGCCTCGACGTGACGGCCGAGCACGCGGCAGCTCATCACGAAATTGTCGAGGAAAGCGAGCCCCGGCATGTCGGTCACATGGGCCAGTGCCAGACCAATCAACCCATGGTCGCCATAGCGATCGGCCAACCGGACCAGGAAGGCGACGGAACGCTCGTCCTTCGAGAAATCGGCCAGCGCCGCAGCGTCCAGGCGCAGGTTGCGCAGGTTGAACTGGTTGGTCTTGGCGACGAGCTGGGCCGCACGCGGCAGGCTGGCCGCGCCGAGGGCCAAGGCCGTGGCCCGCATGCCGATGGCACTCAGAAAATCCGCTTCCGCCGCGGCCTTGGCCTTGTCGCCGATGAAGGCGGCGCGCGCCTGGTACTGGCCGGTCTTGGCGCGGTCCTCGTCGGTTATCTCCGAACGTGCCAGCGCGTCGAGCCGGGCCAGCGCCCTCGGCCAATCGGTGACGTCCTTGGGCGGCTCGACAGTCAGCACCTGGGGCAACAGGCTCTGCACCTTGGCCCGTTCCAGCGGATTGTCGTCCCAGAAGACGACGGCATCGAGGCCGAGATCGAGATCGGCGGCCAGCGCCACGAGGTTGTCCGCCTTCTCCGCCCAATCGATGCGCCAGGCGACGATGTCGGAACGTTGCAGCGCCATGCCGGGATGGGTGTCGAACACCTCCCATACCTCGGCCTCATTGTTCTTGCTGAGCAGCGCCAGCAGAACCCCCTGGGCCGCCAGTGCCTTCGCCGCCTTCTGGAAATCGTGGAAGGCCTGGCCCATGCCGTCGGTGCCGAGCAGGATGCCGCCAGGCCCGACCTCGCCGACGATACCGCCCCATAGCGTGCCGTCGCAATCGAGCGCCAGCACCTTGCGCGGCGGCGTCTTGGCGCGGGCAAGCGATGCCGCCACCGCTTCGGCCGCAAGACCGAGGCCGGCGGCGGACAGACGGCAGCGTGCGGCATAATAGTTTCGCATGTCATAGGCGCGGTCGGTGCCGATACGCCCGAACAGCGGGTCGAGCGGCAACACCAGGAGCCCCGCCGCCTTGGTCGCCCGCTGGTAAAGCGCGTCGGCGAGCAGCCGGGCCGCCCGGTCCTGCACCGTCGGCCGGCGCAACCCCGCCAAGGCCGACCCATCCTCGCCGACGGCGAAACCGACGAGGGTCGGCGCAGAAGCCTGGCTCAAGCGGCGGTCGAGTGCCGCCAGCAAAGGGGCGAGCGCGTCCTCCCCCTCGCCTGCCCCGCCCAGGAGATCGGCCAGGAACAGCACCAGCACCACGGGACGCTCGGCCGGCGCCGTCGCCAACGCCGCCGCCCAGGCACCATAATCGGCGAATTCGACCGCGGCCTCGTCGCCGAGCCGGCGCCAGGCGGCATGACCCGGCAGGAGGAAGGATGTACCGGCGAGGATGGTCATCGGACCTCCGCGTGGAAGCTCAGATCTTCAGCGAAGCGGAAGACATAGCTCCGGTCCCCGGCCGGCAGGACGCGCTCCGTCCGGCGGTCGAAATCGGTGACGGCGTCGACCGAGGCGTCGGGCAAATCGGCCATGGCATCGTCCATCAGCTCAAGCAGCGAGGCACCCATGCCATGGTCCAGGTTCTTGAATAGGCGACCGTCGATCATTTCCGCCGTCACCTCGGTGGCGCGAACATCCATTTTACCGCCAAGCGCCGACCAGAAAGCGCGCTTCTCGTCGATGGGCGCCAATTTGTCGCCCGATGAATGATAGCTGCAAAGATGCGTCTTGGACGAAGCGTAATGGGTCTTCAGCCGGCAATCCCGGACCGCCATGACCGCCGGGCCGGCAAAATACGGCGAGGCCGGATCATTGAAGGTCCAAGGCGAGGCGTTATAGACCGGCACACGAACTCCCTCCAGCGATACCCAGTGGAAGCCATCGAACTCCAAATTCGCCATCTCCCTCAGCATAGCCGCCAGCAGGCCGGAATTCTCCACCACCGCATGGAAGGTGTTGGGGGCCAGCTTGAGCACCAGATTGGCGATATAGCCGCCGAAGGACGAACCGAAACAATGGAGCCGATCGCGGCGCAAAGGCAGCCGGCGCAGCAGATCCGCCAGCACCGCCAGCGTGTCCAGCGCCGGCATCAGACCGAAGGATTGGTACTCGGGGAATTCGTTGACCATGAAGGCGAGCGATTTCGGCAGTTCCATCATCCCAGACCGTGCCAGGACGGCGAATTGCTCGCGCAACGGCAGATCGGCGACGGCATCACCGCAGCTTCGCCGGATGACGTCGGCGAGGCCGTCGGGCGCCACCAGACTGGCGTTGGGGTTACACTTCACCCCGATGCCGAAATAGATCGGTGCCGCCGCAACACAGTCGTAACGCTCCGCCAGGCGCGGCAGCAGCACATCGCGGCAGTATTCCTCTCGCGGGTGCATACCCCAAGGACAAAGGAACAGGATAACGCCAGTGCGCTCCCCGATGCCGCCCGGCGGCAATGCCGCCAGATATGTCATTGGCTTGCGCGTGAAGCCCAATTCGAAGTCGGGTGGCGGCGCCGCGATCTCGCATTCGACAACGTCGGATTTCATGGCAAGGCCAGCCTAACATCAAGTGATGCGGCAAGAATGCTCATTGGACCTCCGCGTGGAAGCTCAGATCCTCGGCGAAACGGAAGAGATAGGTGCGGTTCCCGGCCGGCAGGACACGCTCCGTCCGGCGGTCGAAATCGGTGAACGCGTCCGCCGAGGCGTCGGGCGTATCGGCAAGCGCATCGTCCATCATGTCAAGCATGGACGCATCCATGCCGTGGTCGGCGGTCTTGAACAACCGGCCGTCGACCATATCCGGGGTAACGGTGCTCGCGCGCAGCATCGTCCTATCGGCGAGGATCGCCCAGAAGGCACGCTTGCCCTCGATCGGCACGAGCTTGTCCTGTGCCGCATGATAGGAGCGCATCAGCGTCTTGGATGGCGCGTAATGCGCATCCTGCAGGCAGCTTCGCATGGCCATGACGCCGGGCCCCGCGAAGCGCGGAGAGGCCGCATCCTTGAAGGTCCAGGGCGAGGTATAGAAGATCGGGGTGCGCACGCCTTGCAGCGAGAGCCAGTGGAAGACGTTGAATTCCTGATTCGCCATCTCGAAGGGCTGCGCCTCGACGAAACCCGAATTCTCCACCATGACGTGGAAGGTGTTCGGCATCAGCTTGAGCAGAATGGAGGCGATATAGCCGCCATAGGACGAGCCGAAGCAATGCAACCGATCGCGGCGCAACGGATGACGGCGCAGGAGATCGGCCAGCACCGCGATCGCATCCAGCGCCGGCATGAGTCCGAAGGACTGGTATTCCGGAAAAGGGTTGATCGAGAAGGCCAATTGCGTCGGCAACTCAGTCAAGCCGGCCTCGGCCAGGGCACGGAACTGCTCGCGCGGCGGCAGAGCCGCCACCGCATCGCCGAACATCCGGCGGATGCCCTCGATCAGCCCATTGGGCGGCTGCAGATTGGCGTCGGCGGCCGGTGACTTCACCCCGATGCCGAAATAGATCGGTGCCGCCGCAACGCAGTCGTAACGCTCCGCCAAGCGCGGCAGCAGCACCGTGCGGCAATAATCCTCGGCGGGGTGCATGCCCCACGGGCACAGGAACAGGATGACCCCCGTCCGCTCACCGACCCCGGCCGCCGGCAGTGCCGCTACGTATTTCAGCGGCTTGCGCGTGAAGCCCAATTCGAAGTCGGGTGGCGGCGCCGCGATCTCGTAATCCGAAACGGTCTGCGTGGTCATCGGATATCGGCAGCCTAGAGAAAAGCCGGCTCGGGCAAGAGATGGTGGGCCTCGACCGGTGCCCTTTCGCCCAGCACCTCGACGATGCGGGCCCGGTGGCAATGCCGCCAATCCGCCTCAAAGCAGAGCAGACAGGCGCGGCGGCGACCGGCCAACTCGGTCAACTCGTCCAGCGCCTGTTGCGCCTCGCTCGTCGCCAGCTGCTTTTCATAGACCGCCCAGAAGCGTGCCTGGTCGCCGCTGTGATGGGCAACGCGCCCCTCCTTGGGCGTGCCGAGGGCTTTGAGATGCCGATAGTCGATGCCCAATTCCTCAACCGAAGCCTGCAGCATACGCTTGGAGAAACCGGCGCGGCGCGATTGCGGCAACTCCCGCACATCGACCAGGCATTCGACGCCGGCATACCGAAGGCTGCGCAGCACATCGGCGAGCGCCGCCTTCTCGTAGCCGACCGTCCAGATCTCCATGCGCTTTCCCTCTGTCATCGCAGACAGCATATATCGCCGGCCCGCAAAAAGAAAAACCGCGTATCGGCGGACCGATACGCGGCTTCTTCCTTGGACCCTCCGGTTCCGCTCGAGAGCGGCGCCGGCCTACCCGGATTAGCGGAGCAGGTTCAGGATCGACTGGTTGTTGGTGTTCGACAGCGACAGAACCTGGAT
>DATJJW010000172.1:0-3677 GCA_035491935.1 Allostellaceae bacterium
AGCGCTCAGCCTGCAGAACGACGTCATCAAGGCCAGGCCGTCGCTGTTCGTCATCCCGGTCGGCAACAATTCCATCGCGGGCTACGTCGCGGGCAGCGGCAAGACCGTGTTCGTGCCGGATGTCGACAACATCCCGCCGGAATATCCGTTCAGCTTCAACCGTGCCTTCGATCAGAAATCGGGCTTCCGTACCCGCAACATGATGGCCTTCCCGCTGACGACGGCGGAAGGCAAGATCATCGGCGTGGTCCAGCTCATCAACGCGATGGGCAAGGGGCCGGACGGCACCGAACAGCCCGTGCCTTTCGACAAGGTGTATGAGGGCTTCGTCGGCCCGGCGAATCTGATCGTCAGCCGTATCATCGAGCGCACGGCCGCGGCCGAGAAGATTGCCGAGCGCAACCGCCAGCTGCGCATCGAGCGGCAGAAGGTGGAGACGCAGAGCAGGGAAACCGAGCGCGCCTTCATGATGTCGGTCGAGCTCCTGGCGCGCGCGGCCGAGGTCCATGACGAGGGCACCGGCAACCACATCCTGCGCGTCAACGAATACAGCTATCTCCTGGCCCAGCTCGCCAGGCAGCCCAAGGCGTTCTGCGAAGAGATCCGCTGGGCGGCGGCGCTGCATGATGTCGGCAAGATGAGCGTCGACATCGCCATATTGAAGAAGCCGGGCAAGCTCGACGACCGCGAATGGCAGGAAATGCGCAACCACACGGTCTATGGCCACGCCATCCTCATGCGCCATCCGCGTCTGGCCATGGCGGCCGATATCGCCCGTGCGCATCACGAGACCTGGGCCGGCACCGGCTATCCGAACAAGCTGAAGGGTGAGGACATCCCGCTGGCCGCGCGCATCGTCGCCATCGCCGATGTCTACGACGCGCTGCGCTCGGCCCGGCCCTACAAGCCCGGCTTCACTCATGAGAAGGCGGTGGAGATCCTGACCGAGGGCGATGATCGCATCGACCCCAAGAAGCATTTCGATCCGGCGCTGATCGAGCTGTTCGCGCAGGAACATGAGAAGTTCGATGACATCTTCACCCGACTCGTCGGTGCGGATGGCCACTGAACCCGCCCCCCAGCTCTTCGCTGTCGCCGGCATGACCTGCGGCCATTGCGTACAGGCGCTGACCCGAGCCATCCACGGTGTCGACGCGCATGCCGAAGTCGAGATCGATCTGGGCCAAGGCCGGGTCGCGATCCGCAGCGCCGCCGACCGGCGGGCGCTGGCCCACGCCATCGAGGCGGAAGGCTACGACGTCGCCGGCTGAGGCGGCCAGTCGCTATAAGCGTAGCACTCAGTCTCTCGCCATAACCCGGCTTGCCATGACCGGGCTCGCCATGACCGGGGCAGGCCCAGCCATGACGGTGGGAGAAGAGTTCTTCGACCTTATTCCAAATTCTCCAGCCGGGCGCGGTGGCCGAGATAGCCGCCATGGTGGCGCAGGCCGTAATCGCGGCGGGTGATGCCCTTGCGCTCCATCAGCACCAGCGCCAGCGCGTCGCCGATCGCCGCCATTACCGCCATGGACGAGGTCGGCGTCATGCCGAGCGGGCAGGGCTCCTGGATATCGCCCATGTCGAGCACGACGTGGGAGAGGCGCCGGAGATCGGTGTCGATATGGCTGGTGATGCCGATGACCATCGCTTGCGTCAGGTGGCGCGACAGCTCGATCAGCTCGACCACTTCACGTGTCTTGCCGCTGGTCGAGAACGCCACGATGCAATCGCCCTCGGCGATCAGGCCCAGATCGCCATGGGCGGCTTCGGCCGGGTGGATGAACACGGCCGGCGTGCCGGTCGAGCTCAGGATCGCGGCGAATTTGCGTGCGACCAGCCCGGCCTTGCCCATGCCGGTGGCGACAACCTTGCCGGTGCAGGTTTCCAGCGCCTTCAGCGCCGCTTCGTAGGAATTGTCGACATTGACCGCGCGGATCGCCTCGGCCTCGCGGTCGAGCACGTTGCGGATCTTGTCCCGGATCTCCGACATGTTCGTGGATTCCTTGATGCTCAGTGCCGGAAATGGCGCATGCCGGTGAAGACCATCGCCAGCCCAGCCTCGTCGGCGGCGGCGATCACTTCGTTGTCGCGCTTCGAACCGCCCGGCTGGATCACTGCGGTCGCACCGGCATTGGCCGCGGCCAAGAGGCCGTCGGCGAAGGGGAAGAAGGCGTCGGAGGCCACGACCGAGCCGACCGCCGGGCTGGGCGCGCCCTCGCCATGGGCGGCGATGCCGGCTTCGCCCGCCTTCCAGGCGGCGATCCGCGAGGAATCGACCCGGCTCATCTGGCCGGCGCCGATGCCGACCGTGGCGCCGTTCTTGGCATAGACGATGGCGTTCGACTTCACATGCTTGGCGACGCGGAAGGCAAAGATGAGGTCGGCGAGTTCTGTCGGCGTCGGCTGGCGCTTGGTCACGACCTGCAACTCGGCCTGGGCGATGCGGCCGGCATCGCGGTTCTGGATGAGGAAGCCGCCGGACAGCGCCTTGAAAGTCATGCCGGGGGCCGCCGGATCAGGCATCGTGCCGGTGGCGAGCAGGCGCAGCTGGGTCTTGCGCGCCAGCACGTCGAGCGCGCCCTGCTCGATGGCGGGCGCGATCACGACCTCGGCGAACAGGCTGGCGAGTTCCTCGGCCGTGGCTTTGTCGAGCGGGCGGTTGAGCGCGATGATGCCGCCGAAGGCGCTCACCGGGTCGCAGGCCAGCGCCTTCTTATAGGCCTCCAGCAGATTGCCGCCCGTGGCGACGCCGCAGGGATTGGCATGCTTGATGATGGCAACCGCCGGCTCCTCGAGCTCGGCCACGCATTCGAAGGCGGCGTCGGTATCGTTGAAGTTGTTGTAGCTGAGCTCCTTGCCCTGGAGCTGCCTGGCGGTGGCGACGCCGGCGCGGGTATCGGCCGTGGCGTAGAAGGCGGCTTCCTGATGCGGGTTCTCGCCATAGCGCAGCGTCTGGCGCAGCTTGCCGGCGACGGTGAAGGTCTCGGGGAAGACATCGCCGCGCTGGCCCGCCATCCAGGTCGAGATCGCCGAATCATAGGCCGCCGTGCGGGCATAGGCCTGGCCGGCAAGACGACGGCGGGTGGCGAGCGTCGTGGCGCCACCATGGCCGTCCATCTCGGCCAGGATGGCGTCGTATTCGTCGGGCGAGGTCACGACGGTGACGAAATCATGGTTCTTGGCCGCGCCCCGGATCATCGACGGGCCGCCGATATCGATGTTATCGATGCAATCGTCCCAGCCGGCGCCGCGCGCCACCGTCGCCTCGAACGGGTAGAGGTTGACGACGATCAGGTCGATCTCGACCAGGGTATGGGCGGTCAGCGCGCTCCGATGGCTCTCCAGGTCGCGCCGGGCGAGGATGCCGGCATGGATCGCCGGGTGCAGCGTCTTGACCCTCCCGTCCAGCATCTCGGGAAAGCCGGTGATGCTGGCCACGTCGTCCACCGGCAAGCCGGCATCGGCGATCGCCTTGGCGGTGCCGCCAGTCGAGACCAGCGCCACGCCGCGGTCGACCAGGCCCCTGGCGAAGGGAATCAGCCCCGTCTTGTCATGGACGGAGAGGATGGCGCGGCGGATGGGCCGGTCGGAGGGATTGCTGGGCGCGGTGGGATGGGGCATGTCGAATCCGGTCTCGGGTGTCCTGGTGCGAAGAACGGTGAAAGGGGCACGCCATT
>DATJJW010000173.1:0-26508 GCA_035491935.1 Allostellaceae bacterium
GCGGGAGGTGCTGGGTGTGCGGCAGAGTCCGGTAGGCTTGCGGGTGCCGGACGGGGCCTGCGACTGCCATGTCCATGTCTTCGGACCGGCGGCGGATTATCCTTATGCGGCATCGCGTGCCTATACGCCGGGCGATGCCTCGATGGCCGACCTGCTGGCTTTGCAGGGTCATTTGAACCTGTCCCGCGTCGTTCTGATCCAGCCGAGCAGCTATGGCACCGACAATCGGCGGCTGCTGGACGCCTTGGGCCAGCTGGGGCCGCGGGCGCGGGGCGTCGCGGTCATCGATGCCGATATCGGGCACGCCGAGCTTGAGGCCATGCATGCGGCCGGCGTGCGCGGCGCGCGCCTCAACCTGGAGACGACGGGCGAGCGCGATCCGCAGGCCGCGGCCAGGCTGATGCAGGCGATATCCGCGCGGGTGGCGCCCCTCGGCTGGCATCTCCAGACCTATATCAGCCTCGAGGTGCTGGCGCCGCTGCACGATACGATCATCGCGTTGCCGGTGCCGCTGGTCGTCGACCATTTCGGTCGGGCACGCCGTGTCGATCAGCCGGGCTTCCAGGTGCTGTTGTCGCTGGTCCGCACCGGCCGTGCCTATGTCAAGCTGTCGGCGCCCCGCCGCATCGCCGACCCGCCGGAATGCTCAAGCGCGACGCCCGTCGCCCAGGCGCTGATCGCCGCCAATCCGGACCGCATGCTTTGGGGCACCGACTGGCCGCATACCTCGACCAACCGCCAGCCCGGTTGCCTCGACGAGATCGAGGCCTTCGAGGCGGAGGATGACGGCATGGCGCTCAACCGTCTGGCCGGATGGGTGGGCGAGCCCGCACTGCTGAAGCGCATCCTGGTCGACAATCCGGCGCGCCTCTACGATTTCCCCTAGCCTTGGCAGGGTCGTCGTCCCATAGGTTGCGCCAGCAGAATAACACCAGGAGAGGAAACGTCATGGCCCGCTACAAGATTGCCGTCATCCCAGGTGACGGCATCGGCAAGGAAGTGATGGTCGAAGGTTTGCGCGCGCTCGACGCCGCTGGCCGGAAGTTCGGCATCGACTTCGACTACACCCATTACGACTGGAGTTGCGAGACCTACAAGGCGACCGGTCGGATGATGCCCGAGGACGGTATCAAGCGGCTGGCCGATAGCGACAGCGTCTTCCTGGGGGCGGTCGGTTTTCCGGGCGTGCCGGACCATATCTCGCTCTGGGGTCTGCTGATCCCGATCCGGCGGGAGTTCGACCAGTACGTCAATCTGCGTCCGGTGCGCCTGCTGCCCGGCATCGTGCCGCCTTTGCGCGACAAGAAACCCGGTGACATCGATTTCTGGGTCGTGCGCGAGAATGTCGAGGGCGAGTACTCGCAGATGGGCGGTCGCATGTTCGCCGGCACCGAGGACGAGATGGTCGTCCAGAACAACGTCTTCACAAGGCGTGGCACCGACCGGATCATGCGCTACGCCTTCGAGCTCGCGCGCAAGCTGGGCCGGCATCACGTGACCTCGGCCACCAAGTCGAACGGCATCTTCCATTCCATGCCGTTCTGGGACGAGCGCTTCGCGGAAGTCGCCAAGCATTACCCCGAGATTCGCACCGACCAGTACCATATCGACATTCTGACGGCGCGCTTCGTCATGTCGCCGGAGATCTTCGACGTCGTGGTCGGCAGCAATCTGTTCGGTGATATCTTGAGCGACCTGGGACCGGGCGTTACCGGCACCATCGCGGTGGCGCCGTCGGCCAACATCAACCCCGAGCGCAAGCATCCCTCGATGTTCGAGCCGGTGCATGGCTCGGCGCCGGACATCGCCGGCAAGGGCATCGCCAACCCGATCGGCCAGATCTGGGCCGGCGCCATGATGCTGGAGCATCTGGGCGAGCACGAGGCGGCCGAGGCGGTGACGCATGCCATCGAGAAGGCGCTGTCCAAATCCGGCGCGCCGATGACGCCCGACATGGGCGGCAAAGGCAACACGACCACCTTCGGTCAGGCGATCGTCGCCGAGATTTGAGGAGTATTCAGGGTTGAACCATCTTTTCCGTCATCACCGGGCTTGACCCGGTGATCCACGAAGATGGCCGGGTCAAGCCCAGCCATGACGAGGGGAGAGATGGTTCATATCAAAGGCTCAATTCGGTAAATGGGCCGTGCCGCCCTATAGCCAGCCGGCCCTCTTGAAGCGGGCATAGAGGATGAAGCAGATGAAGCCGATGGCGCCCAGCACCAGGAAATAGCCGTATTTCAGATCGAGCTCCGGCATATATTTGAAATTCATGCCGTAGATGCCGGCGATCGCCGTCGGCACGGCCAGGATGGCGGCCCAGGCCGCGAGCTGGCGGGTGATGACGCCTTGCCGCTGCTGTTCCAGCAGAAAGCCCAGTTCGAACACCGAGCTCACCGAATCGCGGAGCGTGGTGACGATGTGGTCGACGCGCTTCACATGGTCCAGCACATGGCCGAAATACTGCTTCACGTCGTTGTCGAGCATCGGCAGGTCCAGTCGCATCAGCTTGCCGCAGACTTCCGACATCGGGCCGAGGATGCGCTGGAAGCGGGTGAGCTGGCGCCGGAGGCCGAACAGCCGGCGCGTGTCGCCGCGATCGAGGAAGTTCGAGAAGGCCCGCTTCTCCATCTTGAGCACGCGATCCTCGATCGAGGAGACGATGGGGTGATAGCCGTCGACGATGAAGTCGAGGATCTCGTGCAGCACATAGCCCACGCCCTTGGCCAGCAGCACGGGGGCCGCTTCCAGATGCTCGCGCAGCTCGGCATGGCCACGGCCCGAATCCCGGCGCACGGTGATGATGTAGCGGTCGCGGACGAAGATGTTCGTCTCGCCATAGCTGATGGTGTGCTTCTCCAGATGCGCCGTGCGCGCCACGATGAACAGCTGGTCGCCATAGGCGTCGACCTTGGGCAGCTGGTGCGGTGTCAGCGCGTCTTCCAGCGCCATCGGGTGCAGGTCGAAATAGGCGCCGATCCGGCGCAGCTCATCCTCGTCCGGGTCATAGAGGCCGATCCAGACGAATTCGGATTTATGCTCGGAGCAGCTTGGCGGGTTATCGATATCGATCGGCCCGACCCGGCGGCCTTCGCGATACAAGTATGCTGAGACGATCGTCATGACGGCGCTGCCCAAACCCGATGGATGCTGGTCGACACCGGGAGATAAGCGGTTCGGCGGGACGCGTCAAACTCGCGTTTGACGTACGACCCCGACCACCGCGTCGGTCAGCTGTCGCAGCTCCGTTTCCGTGATGGTGAAGGCGGGGGTGAGATAGACGATGTCGCCGAACGGCCGAACCCAGACATCCCGTTCGAGGAAGGCGCGCTTGAGGTCCGCCAGGTCCGGCGAAGCCTCGAACTGCACCGTGCCGATGGCGCCCATGACCCGCACATCCTTGACGCCCGGCACGTCCCGGCAGGGGGCGAGGCCCTGTTCCAGCAGTCTCGATATCGCCGCGACCTGGGCCAGGCGCGGCTCCGTCTCGAACAGGTCGAGCGAGGCGTTGGCGGCGGCGCAGGCCAGGGGATTGGCCATGAACGTCGGCCCGTGCATCAAGGCGAAGCAGGAATCATCGGCCAGGAACGTCGCGAAGACGTGCCGGCGCGCCACGGTCGCGGCCAGCGCCATGGTGCCACCAGTGAGTGCCTTGGACAGGCATAGTATGTCGGGCACGATACCGGCCTGCTCGCAGGCGAACATGGTGCCGGTGCGGCCGAAGCCGGTGAAGATTTCGTCCGCGATCAGCGGCAGGTCGTACCGGCGCGCGACATCTGCCAGGGTGGCAAGCGTCTTGGCGTCATGGAAGCGCATGCCGCCGGCACCCTGGACCAGCGGCTCGATGATCACCCCGGCGAGATTGCCGGTGTTCTCCGCTACCAGCGCCTCGAGCCGGGCCGCGGCCGCGTCGTCGCGCGGGAGTTCCGCGAAGAGCTGACGGGGCAACGCCGCACCGAAGCGGGCATGCATGCCCTCATCCGGATCGCAGACGCTCATCGCACCCAAGGTGTCGCCGTGATAGCCCTCGCGGAAAGCCAGGAAGCGTGTGCGGCCCTCACCCCTGCGATTGCCGGCCCCGCGGTTGCGCCAGAATTGCAGTGCCATCTTCATCGCGACTTCGACCGCGACCGAACCGCTGTCGCTGAAGAAGACGTGGTCGAGGTCACCAGGCAGCAGCGCGGCCAGCCGCCGGGCCAGACGCTCCGCCGGCTCGTGCGTCAGGCCGCCGAACATGACATGCGGCATACGCGCGAGCTGGCTTTCGCAAGCCGCACGGATATGCGGGTGGTTATAGCCATGGCAGGCCGTCCACCAGGAGGCGATGCCGTCGACGAGCTGCCGGCCATCGGCCAGCTCGATGGTGCAGCCTTCCGTGCGCACCGCCTCCAGTGGGGCGGCGGCGGTCTTCATCTGGGTATAGGGCCGCCACAAGGTGTGATTCGCGGGCATGGGCAGCTTGCTCCGGTTCGAAAACGTGGGGGACTTATAGTCCCCAGCGCCCTGGAAAGCCGACGATATTCGGTGGGGCTGGTTGGAGCGTGCGGCAATCCCGTATAGGATGGGCGCTCGAAAGCATTTCGGAGTGGATCGCGGATGGCGGGCGGAAAGGCGGCGGATCGCGTCGGCTCCAAGGGCATACAATCGGTCGAGATCAGCTATCGGCTGCTCAAGCCCTTCATCGCCTCGCCCGGCCCCTTCACCCTGACCAATCTGGCGCAGGCCGCCGGCATGACGCCGACCAAGGCGCATTTCTACCTGGTCAGTTTGGTCCGCGTCGGTCTGCTCGCGCGCAGCGGCAATGGCGGCACCTTCTCGCTGGGGCCGGCAGCCTTGCATCTGGGATTGGCGGCGTTGGCGCAGATCGACGTGGTGCAGGCGGCGCAGGAGCCGATGCAGCAGCTGCGCGACACGACGGGACTGCCGACCTTCCTCTCGGTCTGGGCCGAGAATGGCCCCACCATCGTGCTGCATTTCCATGGGCTGCGCACCAGTTCCTGGAGCATGCAGGTGGGGGCGGTGCTCTCGCCGCTCACCGCCACGGGCCGCGCGCTTCTGGCCTATGCGCCGCCGGCCAAGCAGCGCGAAGTGGTGGAGCGCGAGTTGGCGCGCGCCCTGCCGGAGGACCCTTGGTACAGGGCCACGGCCGAGGACATGATGCAGCTTCTGGCCGAGATCCGCCGCACCGGCATCAGCCCGCGCAGCGGTGCGGTCGTGCCGGGCTTCAGCGGCATTTCGGCCGCGATCATCGACCATGAGGGCGCGGCCGCCGCCGCGATCACCATCATCGGCGACACGCGCTATTTCGACGATGCCCCGGGCGGCAGCCTGGCGACCGCGCTCGCCATGACCACGCGCAGCATCTCGCATGCCGTCGGCGGCCGTGCCGCCGAGGCGCCATCGGCTTCCGATAAGGCCGCGGTGCTGGCTTGAGACCGGCGGTTATTGCGGCGAGGCTCCGGTATCCGGCTTAGGTGCCGGCGCGGGAGGTGGCGCCGGTTTCGCCGCCTCGGCAGGGCCGGTATTGACCGGCACGCTCTTCGAGGCTCCCGGGGGCGTCAGCTTCTTCTTCGGCCGGCCGCCGACGAACACCTGGCATTCGCTGGTGCCGTCGCCCAGGAAGAAATAATCCTCCTTGGGTTTCGAGGCATGGTTAGGATCGTATAGGTTGAGTCCGGTGCCCTTGGCGATGCCCAGTACCGCCTCGCCATGCTCGCCGCCGAAGCGCGCGACATATTGATTGTCGATGCGCTGGTTGAACCGCCCGAGGGAGCAGAGCCGGCTGAGATCGTCGTCGCGGTCGCCGACGATCCAATAGGGCTGCTTGGATTGCAGGACGAGCTGAGTCGCCAGCGCCGGCGTCACGGATAGGGCTACCGCCGCGAGCAAAGTGGGCAGTGCAAGACGGATCATGGGCGAAGGGCCGCCGATCCTAGAAACGCTGAACGTTCAGCCTGCCCAGGCGATCCAGATCGGCCTTGTCGGCGCCATAGGGCGGCGAAACGCGGCCCCAGCCCTTTGGATGTTCCTGGAAATGCCGCTCGATCCTGTCCAGCGCCTCGCTGCCCTTCGCGATCATCTCCCAGGGTTGGATGATCTTGCCCTTGGCATCATAGCGTTCGATGTACCAGACAGTGCGCATGCATAGGCCCCCAAAACCGGCGTTTTAACTTCCGTTTAAGCATAGGTCGAAGCGGATTCAGGAGCAAACGCATTTTCCGGCCAATTCCCGGGATGCACAACCAAATGGAGAACGCGAAGGGCGCTCGATATTCCCGCCGCGCTCCGCTAGAACCGTCGGCAACGAAAACAGGGAGGGACGGTCCAATGTCGACCATGCGGGCGATCACGGTCGGAGCGACGGGGCTTGAATTGAGCCAGGTGCCGATTCCGGTGCCGGGGCCGCGGCAGGTGTTGACCCGCGTGCGTGCCGCGGGGCTGAACCGGGCGGAACTCGCCATGTCCGCCGGCCGCAAGCATGGCGGCCATGGCGGGGCCCAGACGCCGATCGGCCTCGAATGGTCGGGTGTGGTCGAGGCGGTCGGCAGCGAGGTCACCGGTGTGGAGATCGGCCAGCGCGTCATGTGCACCGGCGGCGGCGCCTATGCCGACTTTGCTGTGACCGATGTCACCCAGGCGCTGCCGATCCCGGAGGGGTTGACTTTCGAAGTTGCGGCATCCCTGCCGATCGCGCTGCGCACCATGCATAATGCGGTGGTTGGACTGGGTGTCCTGAAAGCCGGGGAGAGCGTGCTCGTCCACGGCGCCAGCTCCGGCGTCGGGCTCATCGGGATGCAGGTCGCGCGCGAGATGGGCGCGGGGCTGATCATCGGCACCTCGACCAATGCCGGACGACGCGCCCGGTTGGCCGAATTCGGCGCGCATCTGGCGGTCGATAGCAGAGAAGCGGATTGGCCGGCGCGCGTCTTGGATGCCACAGGCGGCAAGGGCGTGGATCTGGTCATCGACCTGGTGGCGGGCGCGACGATCAACAAGACCATGAACGCCACGGCGATCCTCGGCCGCATCATCAACAATGGCAGGCTGGCCGGCGATGTCGATGCCTTCGATTTCCTGCTGCATGCGACCAGGCGCTTGACATATATCGGCTCGTCCTTCCGCACCCGGACCGTGCCGGAGATCGCTGCCATCGTTGCCGCGATGCAGGCCGATCTATGGCCGGCCGTGGCCGCCGGCCGGATCGCGTTGCCGATCGATGCCGCCTTCCCCATGGAGCGGGCGGCCGATGCCCAGGCGCACATGGCTGCCAACAAGCATTTCGGCAAGATCATCCTGACGATGTGAAATCCTGGATCGCCCGCCGGATCGCCGCCAGCCCGTCGGTGGGTGCCGCCGGCCCGGCTGCAGGATGAGCGGCGATTTGATCTCGATGATGCGTTCGGGCGGAAAGCGGCGCATGGGCCGATCTTAAGCGGACCGCTCGCCCCTTTGCCATGGTCCCGTACCATGGTAAGTCTCCGCCCGAAAAAAACAAAAAGAGCCGGGGGAGTGCCACCATGCCGAACGGTGCCGAGACCGTCACCCAGACCATCGATGTGCCATCGGCAAACGGTGCCATCGATTGCCATCTGTCCCGGCCGGCGGGCGAGGGCAAATGGCCGGGCGTGCTGATGATGACCGACGTCCATGGCACCCGGCCTGCCTTCGAGGTGATGGCCCGGCGTCTGGCGTCGCTGGGTTATGTCGTGCTGCTACCCAATGTCTATTACCGCGGCGGCCATGCGCCGCTCTGGGATTTGAGCTTGCCGCGCGACAATCCCGAGGTCGAGGGAGTCCGGGCCAGGATGCGCGCCACGCTGACGCCGGATGCCATCGTTCCGGATATGGGGGCCGGGTTGGATTACCTTGCCGGGCTCGGCCAGGTCGGAGGGGCGAAGATGGGGGTGGTCGGATATTGCATGTCCGGCTCCTTCGCGCTGCGCGCGGCGGCGGCGTTCCCGGACAAGGTTGCGGCCGCGGCATCCTTCCATGGCGGCCGGCTGGTGACGGAGGATGCCGACAGCCCGCATCTCACCATTCCCAATGTCAGGGGCGAGCTTTATTTCGCCCATGCCGACCAGGATAATTCCATGACGACGGCAATGATCGACAGGCTGGAGAAGGCCCTGGACGCGGCCGGCAGGACGTTTCACAGCGAGCTCTATACCGGCGCGCGCCATGGTTTTGCCGTGAGCGACGTGCCGGCTTACGATCCCAAGGCCTGCGGGCGCCATTGGCTGGCGCTCACAGAGCTCTTGGGAAGAACGCTGGCGGCCTGATCAGGCCGCCACGTCGTCCAGGCTGGGATAGTCGGTGTAGCCCTTGACGCCCGGCGCATAGAAGGTGCCGGAATCGGGCGCGTTGAGCGGCGCCTTATCCTTGAGCCGCCGGACCAGATCCGGATTGGCGATGAACAGTTTGCCCCAGGAGACGGCATCGGCCTCGTCTGACGCCAGCAGCGCTTCCGCCGTCTCCGGCGTCAGGTCCTGGTTGGCGACGAAGACGCCGCCGAAGAGCTTCTTGAGCTCAGGGCCAATCCGGCCCGGCCCCTGATGCTCGCGGGCGAACAGGAAGGCGAGCTTCCGCTTGCCGAGTTCGGTCGCGATATGGCCGAATGTGGCCAGCGGGTTCGAATCGCCCATGGTATGGGCGTCGCCGCGCGGTGCCAGATGCATGCCGACCCGGTCGGCGCCCCAGACATCGATGGCGGCATCCGTCACCTCCAGCATCAGCCGGGCGCGGTTCTCGATCGGACCACCATAGGCGTCGGTGCGCTTGTTGGTGCTGTCCTGCAGGAATTGGTCGAGCAGATAGCCGTTGGCGCCATGGATCTCGACGCCGTCGAAGCCCGCGCGCTTCGCGTTCTCCGCCCCCTTGCGATAGGCCGCGATGACATCGGGTATCTCGGCGAGATCAAGGGCGCGAGGCGTGACGAAGGGCCGCTCGGGCCGGACCAGGCTGACATGGCCGCCGGGCGCGATGGCGCTGGGCGCCACGGGCAGCGCTCCATCGAGGAACATCGGATCGGAGACACGGCCGACATGCCAGAGCTGGAGGAAGATACGGCCGCTCGCTTCATGCACGGCCTTGGTGACGAGTTTCCAGCCTTCGACCTGGCTTTCGGACCAGATGCCGGGTGTATCGGCATAGCCGACCCCCTGGGGCGTGACGGATGTCGCCTCGGAGATGATGAGGCCGGCGGTGGCGCGCTGGCGGTAATATTCGGCCATCAGGGCGTTGGGCACGCGCGCGCTGCCGGCGCGTGAGCGGGTGAGCGGCGCCATGATGATGCGGTTCGGCAGGTCGACGGCACCGAGCTTCAACGGATCAAAAAGGGTAGGCATTTGTCGTTCCTGCAGATCAGGATGAAACGTTCATGTCGGTCGACGAGGTCTCGCGCATGAGCAGGACGGCGATGAGGCTCACCAGAGCTGCCGCGGTTATGTAGTAGCCGACCCAGGCCAGACCACCTGCAGCGGCGAGACGCTGGGCGGCGTAGGGTGCAAGGCTCGCCCCCAGGATACCGCCCAGGCTGTAGGAGGCGGCCGCACCCGTGTAGCGCACGCGGGTCGGGAACAACTCGGGCAGCACGGCGCCCATCGGCGCGAATGTGGCGCCCATCAGCCCCAGTTCCAGCACCAGGAATAGCAGCACGCTGCCGGTACTGCCGCCACTTAGGAGCGGCGCCATGGCGAAGCCCGAGAGGGCCGCCAGCGCGCTTGCCACGATCAGTACCGGGCGCCGGCCGAAACGGTCGGCTAGATACGCCGTGACCGGGATCGCCGCCGCCATGGCCAGGATGGCGAGGCAGAGAAGTGCGAGCAGGGTGCCGCGGTCGATATGCAGCGCCTGCGTCCCATAGCCCAGCACGAAGACGGCCGAGATGTAGAACAGCGCGTAGCAGATCACCATGGCGAGCGAGCCCAGCACCAGCGGGCGCGCATGGTGGCTCAATATCTCGCCGAGCGGCACCCGCACCTGCTCTTGGCGGGCGATCATACGGGCGAAGGCAGGCGTCTCGTTGAGGCTGAGCCGGACATAAAGGCCGATCGCGACCAGCACGGCGCTGGCCAGGAACGGAATACGCCAGCCCCAATCGAGGAAGGCGGCATTGCCGAGCGCCAGGACGAGCCCCAGGAACAGCCCGTTGGACAGCAGGAAGCCGATGGCCGGCCCCAGCTGCGGGAACATGCCGAACCAGGCGCGGCGTCCTGCGGGCGCCCCTTCCGTCACCAGCAGGGCAGCACCGCCCCATTCGCCGCCAAGGCCGATGCCCTGGGCCAGGCGCATGAGACACAACAGGATCGGCGCGGCCCAGCCGATCGCCTTGTAACCCGGTAATACGCCGATCAGCATCGTGGCAATGCCGGTGACCAGCAGTGAGGCGACGAGGGTCGATTTGCGCCCCAGCCGGTCGCCGAAATGCCCGAAGATCAAGGCGCCCAGTGGCCGGGCCAGGAAGGCGATGCCGAAGGTCAGGAAGGCTGCCAAGGTTTGCGAGCCGGTCGCGCTAGCAGGGAAATAGACCGCCCCCAGCACCAGGGCCGCGGCGGTGCCATAGATATAGAAATCGTAGAACTCGATCGTCGTGCCGACCAGGCTGGCGAGGATGATGCGAGCGGAGCCGGCCACGGTCGAGCCGGCTATCGTCGAACGGGGCATCAATGCGTCTCCTTGGCCGAAGCCAGGATATCGACATGGCCGACATGGCAGGTCGCACCCCGCCGGCATGCATCGAGCCGCCAGTCGAGCCAGGCCTGAAGCGCGTCCGGCGCCAGCACGGCCAGTTCGGCGACCGCACCGGCCATGCCCCTCATGCATTCGGCCTGCAGCATCTCGTCGCCGGCTGACAATATCCAGGGGCTCTGGGCCTCAGCGACGGCATAACCGAGCTGCCGGAAGCTTTCGGTCAGTTTTGCCGCAGCGTGAGGCCCCAGCGCGGGGCCAAATCCCTTATCGGTCTGCTGATGGCGGTTGAACAGGGCAACGACCTCGCCATCGAGCGGATGGGCTTCGTCCCAGGTGACGATGCCGTCGTAATTGAGCGCGGCATAGAGCCCGATCCGTTGAGGCGCGAGCCGCGCCGCCAGCCGACGGATGAAATCGGCCGAGCAGAGGTCGAACAAGGCGGAGGCGGTGACCAGGCTCGCATCCGTTACCGGCAGCGCGTCGATCTGGGTGAGGTCCAGTTGGACGGCCTCGGCACCTGAACATTGTGTGGAGGGGCCCAGCCGGGCGACGGCGGCCGCCAGGAGCCGCGGATCATTGTCGACCAGGCGCCAGCGTATCGGCCCCGACAGGAAAGGCGACAGGGCCCGTGCCGTCGAACCGGTGCCGCAGCCGAGATCGACGGCGAGCGCCACGGGCTTGGCGAGGATGCGGGCGGCGTCCCGCGCCAGGCCGGTATCGCGGGCACGACGGTCCGCCGGCTCCCGCAGATCGAGCCACGTCGTATCGAATCCAGCCATCTTTCCGTGTCCCGCAAGGTTTGCTGCCCCGAGGCATGTTCTAGCCGATGAGCATCGCTTTGCCAGCGGCCAATCGGTTTCTTGTTGGTTAACTAAATATTAACTATTATAAGCAACCGCCGCCGCTCCGGCGGGTTAGGAACTGAAATGTACTTGTTCTGGCGCCGGCGGCGCCTACCCGAAGCGAGAGCTATCATGGCGGGCAATAAGAACCAAATCGGCGGTCCGGCCAATCGGCAGGCACTGCAACGCGCACGCCGCGACGTCGTGCAATGGCTCGACATCGCACGCGACAAGGCCTACCGCAAGGGCTACGCCGCGACAATCGACGAGGCGCGAGGCTGGCCACGCAAAGAGCTGATGGCCATGCTGAGCAAGATACAGGAACTGCAGGTGCAACTGGCCCAGGCGCTGCAATCGGACCTGCTGAAAGACATGCCCAGCAAGACCAAGATATTGATCCTGCTGCACTTCGAGGATGGCGCCGGCCGCGTCGACGCCCTGACCGATTTGGTGATGTGGCTGGACAACGGCATCCATGAGCAGGGCGATAACGCCCCGCCCACGTAATTGCCGGTCCGCAATCAGTTTTGGTGCGTGCCGGGCAGACCCGTGGCCGCACCGGCGCCTGGCACGTGGCCTGCTCCCATCATGTTATTCGTGCCCGTCATATTATTCGTCGCGGCGCCCGCCGGCCGCGCGCAGGTATAGGCGCCGTAGGCGGTCGAGCCGTCACCCGGATCATTCATGACCATCGTGCCCTTGGGCGGCTTCTGGCGTATGACCTGGGCACCCGGGCAACTGGCCTGGGCGGCGCCGCGCGAGGCGTAATATGACTGGGATTGCTGGGCCTGGGCGGAAGGGACCAGCACGATTGCGGCGGCGGCAAGCAGCGTGAGAACGGCAAAGCGCTGGATCATGTCGATTTCTTTCATGGTTGCAGGAGGCGCGACATTCGAGGGCGTAGCCCCATCGCCGCACCGCATGTTCAATCGCGGATCAGGTGCTGCGGTTTCATCCGTATGATGCCTTATCATTTGCCTTGACGGGTCTTTGCCCCGGCGCAGATACTTTCCACCCGAGCGGGCCGATCCTGCAAGTCTTCGGACTGCGAGAGACGACCAGAAGCCTGCCGGCCAGGGAGGTTTCGTCATGGAATTCGACGTCGCCGAGATCATCGACAGGCACCACTTCGGCGCTTTCCAGCTTCGGATCGTGATCCTGTGCGCGCTGGTCCAGTTCTTCGAAGGCTTCGATGCCTTGATGCTGGCCTATACCGCGCCGGCCCTGTCCAAGACCTGGCACATAGCGCATCGCGATCTTGGACCCGTCTTCGCCGCCAGCCTCGCCGGCATGTCGATCGGTACGGTAGTCCTGAGTCCGCTGGCCGACTGGTTCGGGCGCAAGCGGCTGCTGATCATCTCGGTCCTGCTGTTCGGCGGCCTGACGCTGGTGGCATCCCAGGCGCAGGACGTACGCCAGCTGAGCATGCTGCGCTTCGTCATCGGCTTCGGCCTGGCCGCCGCGGTGCCCAGTACCTTCGTGCTGGTCAATGAGTTCGCGCCGCGCCGATACCGCGCCACCATGGTCATGTGCATGGCGATCGGGGTCGCGGTGGGAGCGGCGACCGGCGGGCAGCTGGCGGCCCTATTGGTGCCGTCGATCGGCTGGCGCGGCATGTTCGTCATCGGCGGCGTGGCGCCGCTCGTCCTGTTGCCTTTCCTGCTCGCGTGGCTGCCGGAATCGGTCCGCTTCCTCATCGTCAAGGGCGGCCGCACGGATCAGGTCATCGCTACGCTGAAACGGCTCGACCCCAGCGCCTCATACCCGCCCAATGCGCGTTTCAACCTGCATCACCGGCCGCAGCCGAAGGGCATCAGGGTCGGCGAGTTGTTCACCCAAGGACGCCTGCCGGTCACCGCCTGTCTGTGGCTGGCCTTCGTGCTCAGCCTGATCGTGCTCAACTTCATGAACAACTGGCTGCCCAGCGTGTTGGCGACGACCGGCTTGCCGCAGGCGCAGGCGCTGCGTATCGGTACGCTATTCCAGATCGGCGGCATGATCGGCATCCCGATCATGGGCTTCCTGTCCGACCGCTTCGGCTATTTCAGGGTGCTGGGGGCGACATTGGTGCTGCAGGCATTCTTCGTCGCCCTGATCGGCTGGAGCGAGGGATCGGTGCCGCTCCTCGTCGTGGCCGTGCCGATGGTCGGGTGCTGCGTCATCGGCGTCAACAACGCGCTGATGGCGTTGGCCGTGACGCTCTATCCGACGGCGATCCGCGCCACGGGGTCGAGCTGGGCCCACGGTTTCGGCCGCTTCGGCGGCATCTTCGGGCCGATCATCGGCGGCATCCTGCTCAGCCAGCATTGGTCGCTGCAGCAGGTCTTCGCCGTGGGTGCGCTCTTCCCGCTGTGCAATCTTCTCGTCGTCATGACCATGGCATGGTGCCATGCCCGTGCCCAACTCCATGCCCCGGTCGAACCGGAGATGGCGCAGCCCCTGCAATACAAAGGACATGGCTGAAGAGATGTTCGCCAAGCTCAACCACATCGCCATCGTTAGCGAGAACTACGCTGCCGTCTCGCAATTCTACCAGGCGGTCTTCGGCATGAAGACGTCAGCAAAACCGCGGCCGGGGCGTGCGAGTACCGTCGGCGACGGCTATGTCGGCCTTAATATCAACCCGCGCTATGCCGGCCGGCCGGCCCATCTCGACCATTTCGGCATCGAGGTCGAGGATGCCGAACGCGTCTTTGCCCGCATGAAGGATTTCCGCGGCACCAAATGGGTGCAGCGTCCGGGCAACAGACCCTTCGCCGCGATCAGCGCCCATGACATGGACGGCAATGTCTTCGATATCTCGCAGCGTGATTCGAAGAATCGCACCGATATGTATACGGAGAATGCCGGCATCGCCGAGGCCGAGGCGCGTATCAGCCATTTCGCGCTGCGCACCCTGCATGCCGACGAGGTTGCGGCCTTCTATCGCGAGGTCTTCGAACTGGAGCCCTTGGAGAAGGATGCGGGCGACCCCAGCCATTACTTGAGCGATGGCCACGTCACCATGATCATCCGGCCCTGGGCGATCGAGGATTATCTGGGTGCCTCGATCATCCCGGCGGGGATGGAGCATATCGGCTTCACGGTGAAGAGCTGGCCGGAATTCCAGGCAAATTACGACAAGGTGACGGGCAAGAACCCGCTTCTCATCCCATTGCCGATCGGCAACGGGCCGGAAGGGCAGAAGCGTCTGGCGGTCATCCGTGACGGGTGCCGTCTCTACCGCCATCACATGACGGATGTCGACGGCACGGTTCTTTCGGTGGGAGAGGCTTAATCGGATCTCGTCATGGCCGGGCATGTCCCGGTCATCTTTCTCCGGTCTGCGCGAGATGGCCGGGTCAAGCCCGGCCATGACGGTTAGGGGTGAGGCTTAGGCCTTCCCGGTCAGTTCCTTGCGCACGATGGCGGCGCCGTCGACCATGGCCTTCATCTTGCCGAAGGCGACGTCGCGCGGCAGGTATTTCAGCCCGCAATCCGGCGCCACGATGACCTTCTCGGCATCGACATGGGGCAGTGCCCGGCGGATGCGTTTGGCGATGGCGTCGGGCGTCTCGACATTCATGTCCGAGAGGTCGAGCACGCCCAGGATGATGTTCTTGCCGCGCAGATGCTCGAGCACCGAGGTGTCGAGCGAGGATTGCGCCGTCTCGATCGAGATGTCCTTGACGCAGCAATCCTTGAGCTCGGGCAGGAAGGAGTAGCCCTCCGGCCGGGCATGGATGACCGCGGCATAGCCGAAGCAGATATGCAGCGCCGTGCGGCCGGTGATGCCCTCCAGCGCCTTGTTCACCGCCTGCAGGCCGAATTCGCGCGCCTTCTCCGGCCGGGCCTGCATATAGGGCTCGTCGATCTGCACGATGTCGGCGCCGGCCGCGAACAGATCCCTGATCTCGGCATTCACCGCCGCGGCATAGTCGAGCGCCATCTCGGCTTCCGTGGCGTAGAAATCATTCTGTGCCTGCTGCGACATGGTGAAGGGGCCCGGCACGGTGATCTTGATCATCCGATCGGTATTGGCGCGCAGGAACGCGACATCGCGCGTTTCGACCGCATGGCGGCGGCGGATCTTGCCGGTGACGCGCGGCACCGGGTTCGGATGGCCGCTGCGGTCCATGCCGACGCCCGGATTGTCGAGGTCGACGCCATCCAGAGCGGTCGCGAAACGATTGGAATAGCTTTCGCGGCGCATCTCGCCATCGGTGATGATGTCGAGTCCGGCCCGCTCCTGCTCCCGGATCGCCAGCAGCGTCGCATCATCCTGTGCCTGATCGAGATATTCCGCCGGCACGCGCCACAGCTCCCGGGCGCGCACACGCGGCGGGAAGCGGCCGGCAAGCTTCTGGCGGTCGATCAGCCAATCGGGCTGCGGGTAGGAGCCTACCAGTGAAGTCGGCAGGAGGGTGTTGGTCATGAAGCGCTTCCTCTGTCGGTTGGTCTTGTTCTCGACAGGCGGGCGATGCCTGGCCGCCTTTTCATTAGGAACCCTAACATTAAGACGGGAGGTCTTCACGTGCTAATAGGTGCCAGGGCAGCAAGCTTTGCCTTCAGCTCGCGCGCCGCGAAAGTGTAACCGCCGGAACCGCCATCGATGAAATGGACGTGGCGGTCTTCCGGCAGCGAGGTCACCAGGCAGGTCATCAAGGCGACGTCGGAGAGCTGCATGCCATAGACCAGCTCGCCCCTGGTGCTGCGCTCATCGAGATAGGCCCGGATCGCATCCACGCCGTCGGCCGGGCAGTCGAAGACCAGTGCAAGGGTGCGGCCGCGCTTGGGGACGTCGGTGTTGACGATCAGGCCCCGGACATATGTCCGCGGATTGAACGGCCCGAGAGCCAGATCCAGGCGGATCAACAGCTTGGCCAGCAGGCTGCCGACCAGCACCCGGGCCAGCGCCTTGACCAGCAAGCCCTTGCCCTGGATGGCACGCACCTCCAGCCAGGTCGTGTCCGGCGGCCAGCGCGTCTTGAGATTGGCACGGGCCGCGGCACGCAGTTCGCTCGGGTCGCCGGCCAGGCGGCGGAGATCGGTATAGAGTTGTCCCTGATCGATGTCGCCCTGGACCAGGAGCGCCATCATCCGGCCCTTCTGCGAGGCGAGAGGCGCCCAGCGGCAGGACAGGCCGGTGAAGTCCGGCGGTGCGCCGTCGTCGAGCGTAGACGGAATGCTGGCGATCGCGGCCAGAGCCGGATCGCCCCGGCCTTTTACGGCCGCTTCCAGCCGGTCAATGCCGTCGCCGAGGAACACCGCGAAAGCATTGCCGGGCGAGGGTTGATGCCGGCCGAGCAGGATCGTGGCTCCGTGCTCCCGCAACTCTGCAACGCTCGCCGCCCCGGCGCGCAAATTCAGCCCGTATGTTTCGGTGACGAAGCGGCGGGTGCGGGCCAGCTCGACACGCGCGGCTTGCGCATGCGTTGGCGGCACCAGAATCGCCGCCCCGTCGCCGCCGAACTGAAAGGGGATGGTCTCGGGCAGGCACAGATTCTTCAGCGCGGCGATGGCGGCCGCACCGGCGAAATTGACCGATTTCTGCCGGCCCGCCTCGATCGCCCGGGTCGAATTCTCGACATCGCTGACCGCGACCAGCCAATCGCCCGGTACGGCGCCATAACGGCCGTGGTCGAAAATCTCCTCGATGCTCCGGCAGGCGGGCAACGCCTGGTAAAAGCTGGCCTCACAAAAATTCTGCGGCATGGGATTCCGGGCGGGATCGGCAGGTTGCCGATCCTACCATTCGCTGCAATGCCTTGCGATGGTTACACCAGATGCTTTCGCATCTTCTCCGGCGTCAGCACCTTGCCGATCCATAGCCGGGTGACGAGCAGGATGCTGACCAGCGCCACGGCCAGCGGCACGATCGGGATGATGAAGAAGCGGAAGGAGTCGACATGACCGGCCATCAGCAGCCCGGCGATCAGCGGGCCGCCGATGGCGCCGATGCGGCCGATGGAATGGCAGAAGCCGGTGCCGATCGAGCGTACGGCGGTGGGGTAGAGCATGCCGACCACGGCGTTCAGGCCCAACTGCGAGGCCAGCACGACGAAGCCCATCACAATGATCAGCGCCTGGACCAGCAAGTGGTTGGTGTGCGCCATGGCCAGCACCGCGGCGCTGGCGATGCCGATCAGCGCATAGATCGCCAGCACCATCGGTCCCATCCAATCCATGGCCGGGCCGATCAAAAGGCCGCCGCAGATGCCGCCGCTATAGAAGAGTGAGGCGGTCAACGAGGCTTCCGCCGTCGAGAAGCCCAGGCTGCGCAGCACGATGGTGAGGTAGGAGTTGATGAAGAAGTTGGCCAGCATGATCGCGATGAAATTGACCCACAGGATCGGCGTGATCAGCTTGGCCTTGCCCTCGAACAGCACGGCGACTGAGAGACCCGCCCGTTTCTTCTCGTTCAGTACGTAGGTATCGTCCATTGACGGACGCATGCCCGGGCAGAGCTTGGTCAGCCATTTCAGGAGCTCGGGCTTGCGATGAGGCTTGAGCGCCAGCAGCTTCAAGGATTCCGGCAGGAAGACGATCAGCAACGGCACCAGCACGAAGGGGATGGCGCTGCCGATGAAGAACATCAGGCGCCAATCGCTGCCGACGAAGGCGGCGCTGACCGCACCCGGAATGATGCCGCCGACGGTGATGCCCATGAAGACATAGGCGGTGAAGGTGCCGCGATGCTTGGCCGGGATGATCTCCGCCATCATCGCCGTCGTGTTGGGATAGAGCGCGCCGAGGCCAATGCCGGTGAGGAAGCGCAGGATCAGCAATTGGGTGAAGTTCTGCGCGACGCCGCAGCCGAATGTGGCGACGCCGATCAAGAGACAGCCGCCGATGATGCCGCGCTTGCGGCCGATCCGGTCGCCGATGAAGCCTGAGGAGAGCGCGCCGACGAACAGGCCGAACAGAGCCGCGCTGAAGATCGGCGACATCTCCGCCCGGCTGATGCCGAAATCCCTGACGATGGTCGGCGCGCCGATGCCGATGACGCCGAGGTCGTAACCATCCGAGATCATGGCGAGGAAGCACAGCGCGAAGACCGAGAGCGAGAAGCGGTTCAGCGGCTGCTCGTCGATGATGGTGCTGATGTTGATGATCTTGCCGGCAGTCGTCCTAGCGCCGTGGTCTGCCTGTGGGCTTACGGCCATGGCATTCTCCCTGTCTGTCTTTGGCGGTTTTACCTTGGGGCTGGAACACCCGGCTCGGCGGGGAAGTTCAGCCCTTCTCATGGCAGGTAAAAATTATCAGAAGGGTCCGTGGGGGTCATTTAAATGATTTTTTATCTGCCCTTAAGCGAGGCATGGCCCTGCGACATAAAAAGTTTCTGAACGCCCCGTTCCAAAAAGATTAAATTTACCTACAGCCCCCGCTTCGCGTAGTTCAGGGATAAGCCGTTCGCGAAGAAAATAGGAAAGAGCAGGGCATGGGGCTGTCACGTTACCGTCTGGGCGTCGATGTCGGCGGCACGCATACCGATCTGGTCGTGCTGGATGTCGCGACCGGCGAGTTGTTGGTCGAGAAGGTGTCGAGCACGCCACAGAATCAGGCGATCGGGGTCTTGAACGGCGTCAATAAATTCGTCGCGCGCGGCGTGCCGATGGATGCCATCGAGTTCTTCGCCCATGGCACGACGGTGACGACCAACGCGCTTCTGGAGATGCGCGGCTCCAAGGTCGGCATGCTGATCACCAAGGGTTTCCGCGCCATCCAGGAGACGCAAGGGCAAGCGCGCGACGGCAATCTGTTCGATTACTTCTACAAGAAGCCGGAGCCGATCGCGCCGCAATCCTTGACCCGCGAGATCCCCGAACGGTCGGGCGCCTCAGGCGAGGTGCTGGAAGCGTTGGACAAGAATGCCGTACGCCAGGCGGTCGAGGAGTTGAAGGCGGCCGGCGTCTCCTCCATCGCCGTCTGCTATCTCTTCTCCTTCATGAACCCCGCCCATGAGGAGGCGACGCGCGCCATCATCAACGAACTGGCGCCGGAGATCAGCGTGTCCTTGTCGTCGGAGGTGCTGCCGCGCTTGCGCGAATGGTCGCGCATGTCGACGACCCTGGTGAACGCCTATCTGGAGCCGGTGCTGGTCCGTTATATCGGCCATCTGAACCAGGGTCTGGACGAGGGCGGCCTCACCACGCAGCAGCGCTTCCTGATGCAGTCGAATGGCGGCGTCATGCCGTTCGCTGCGGCGATCGGTGGCGGCAAAACGGTGCATACGTTGTTTTCGGGGCCGGCCGCCGGCGCCCAGGCCTCCGCCTATCTCGCCGAGAGCGATGCCGAGAGCGGATTGGTGACGCTCGACATGGGCGGCACCAGCGCCGATATCGCCTTCATCCAGGGCGGCGTGCCGTTGGAGGTGACCGAGGGCTCGGTCGCCCGGCGCCAGATCGACGTGCCCTCGCTCGACATGACGACGATCTCGGCCGGTGGCGGCTCGGTCGCCTGGATCGACAAGGGCGGCTTCCTCACCGTCGGTCCGCAAAGCGCCGGCGCCTCGCCTGGCCCCGCCTGCTATGGCCGCGGCGGCAAGCGTCCGGCGGTGACCGATGCCGATGTCGTCTGCGGCTATCTCAACCCAGATTACTTCCTGGGCGGCGCGCAGAAGCTCGATGTCGAGGCGGCGCGGGCGGCGCTCGAAACCGATATCGCCAAGCCCTTGGGCATGGATGTGCGTGAGGCCGCGGCCGGCATCCGCCGTATCGTCGACATGCGCATGGCCGATGAGGTGCGCGTCTTCGCCGCCAAGCGCGGCGTCGATCTCTCCAGCTTCACCCTGCTGCCTTTCGGCGGTGCCGGCGCCGTGCATGCGGCGGCGGTGGCCGAGGAGCTGGGCATGCGCCGGATCTTGGTGCCACCACGCCCCGGTGCCTTCTCGGCCCTGGGTTTGCTCTGCACCGATGTTGTGCACGACTACATCCGCTCGGAACTGCTGCCGCTCGACAAGGTGGCGCCGGGGCATGCCGAAGAGATTTTCGCCGGCCTGGAGGCGAAAGCGCGCGAGGAGCTGGTGGCCGAAGGCATGGATCTGGCGCAGGCGATATTCTCGCGCGAGCTGGACATGCGCTACACCGGCCAGGGCTACGAGCTGCGTACCTCGCTCGATGGTCTCGGCCATGGCAGCATCGATGTTGCAACCTTGCAGGCGGCGCGCGAGCGCTTCGACATCCGTCATGCCGAAATCCACGGCCATTCGGCCAAGGAGCGGCCGGTCGAGATCGTCAGCTACCGCCTGCGCGCCCGGGTCGCCGTGCCGAAATATGTCGCCAAGCCGGCCGAGGCGCCGGCCAAGCCGCGTGACCCGGCAGCGGCGATCAAGGGCAGGCGCGACATCTGGTTTGATTGGCGGGCACCCGAAAGCGCCACGGTCTATGAGCGCGACGGCCTCGATGTCGGCGTCGAGGTCACAGGCCCGGCGGTGGTCGAGCAGTTCGACGCCACCACCATCGTCCCCAAGGGCTGGCGGGCCAAGGTCGACGCCTATCGCAACCTCGTCCTGCGCAAGGAGGACTAAGATGTCTCTCGACGCCATCACCATCCAGATCCTGCGCAACAAGGTGGTCAGCCTCGTCGACGAGATGCACTACCATTTCTATCGCTCGGGCTATTCGACGATCATCCGCGAATCCCGCGATTTCTCCTGCGTGATCCTGGACAAGACCGGCCGGCTGATCGTGACGCCGCCGATGTTCTTCCATGCGCCCGTCTATCGCCATCTGGTCGGCCGTATCCTGGAGCTCTATGGCACGGACGGCGCCATGAAGGAAGGCGACGTCTTCGTCTCCAACCACCCCTATGAGGGCGGGCTGCCGCATGTTTCGGACATGGCCTTCGTGGCGCCGGTATTCAGCAATGGCGAACTGGTGGGCTTCTCCGGCTCGATCGCGCATAAGGCGGATGTCGGCGGCACCATCCCCGGCTCGACCTCGGCCAATGCGACGGAGATGTACCAGGAAGGCATCCTGGTGCCGCCGATCAAGATCCGCGACGCCGGCCGTGCGCTGCCCGATGTCGAGCGGCTGATCCTCGCCAATAGCCGCCAGCCGGAGCTGGTGCGCGGCGACATGACGGCGCAGATCGCGGTCACCGAAATGGGCGCCGCTCGTACGGCCGAGCTCTGCCGGCGCTTTGGGGCAGAGACGGTGACCGGCGCCTTCGCCGCGATCCTGAAGGGTGCCGGCGATGCGCTGAAGGCCGAACTCGCCAAGCTGCCGGATGGCAAGGTCTCGGCCGAAGGGCTGATCGACAGCGACGGCGTCGAGCAGGGCAAGCCGATCAAGCTCGCCGTCACCATCACCATCGAAGGCGGGGTCGCGACATTCGACTTCCGCGACAGCGCGCCCCAGGCCAAGGGGCCGATCAATCTGCGCCCCTCCATGGTCGAGGCCTGCGTCTTCTACGCGCTGATCGGCAGTTTAGGACCCAACCTCGCCTTCAATGACGGCATGCGCGATGCGGTGCGCTTCGTCTTCGCGCCGAACACGGTGACCAACGCCGCGCCGCCCGGCTCCGTCTCCAACTACCAGATGGTCAATCTCAAGCTGGTCGACGTGCTGCTGGAGGCGATGGCGCAGTTCAACCCGGCGCGCGCCATCGCCCATGGCGGTTCTTCCTCGGCGCTTTTGATCTCCTGGGCCAAGGGGCGGCCGGGGCAGTCCTCGATGCAGTACGAAATTGTTGGGTCGGCTTATGGCGGCGGCCAGGGCCATGACGGCACCTCCTGCACGGCGGTGCATCTCTCGAACCTGCACATCACGCCGATCGAGATCCTGGAATCCGAATATCCCTGCCGTATCCGACGCTTCGACATCGTGCCGGACAGCGGCGGGGCCGGCGAATATCGCGGCGGCGTCGGGTTCTGCCGGGAATACGAGTTACTCGAAGACGCCATGGTTGTGCGCCGCTTCGACAAGAGCAAATTCCCGCCGGGGGGGCTGAAGGGCGGCCAGAATGGCGGCGGCAGCAAATTCGTGATGAACCTCGGCACGGAGAAGGAGCACCTGGTGCCGCAATCCGGCCGCTTCGACATGAAATCGGGCGACCGCTTCCTGATCCAGACGGCGGGCGGCGGCGGCTTTGGCGAGCCGGCGGCCCGCGATCCGGCAAAGACCGCGCAGGATGTGGCCGAGGGCTATGTCTCGGCCGAAGCGGCGCACGCTATCTACGGACAACGATAAGCTTTGGGGACGGGAACGGCAATGAAGGAAAAGATCGGCATCATCGGTACCGGCCGCATGGGCCAGCCCATGGTCAAGCACATGATCGACAAGGGCTTCGAGGTCCTGGCCTATGACGTCAGCGCCGACAACGCGCTGAAAGTGAGGGCCATGGGCGCGAACCTGGCCCAGAACCCGGCCGAGATCGGTGCCAAGAGCGACGTCGTCATCCTGGGTGTGGGCTATGACGAGGAGGTCAATGCCGTGAGTTTGGGCGAGGGCGGCGTGCTCTCGACACTCAAGCCCGGCGGCATCGTCGCCGTTTCGTCCACCGTCGCGCCCGATACGGTGAAGCATCTCGACGAATTGGCGCGTGCCAAGGGCTGCAATGTGCTCGACGCGCCGATTTGTCGGGGCCGCTGGTTCGCCGACGAGGGCAAGCTGCTGGCGCTGTTCGGCGGTATCCAGCCTGTCGTCGATCGCGGCCGCGCGGTCTATTCCGCCTTCTGTTCCGACATCGCCCATGTCGGCGAGGTCGGCCATGGTCAGGTTGCGAAAGGCCTGAACAACCTCATGCTCTGGATCACCTCGGTGGGCCTGATCGAGGCCGGCCGCATCGCCGAGAGCACGGGCATTGACCTGCCCAATTTGCGCGACGCGCTGATGATGAGTAGCGGCAAATCCCAGGCCCTGGAAGATTGGGACCAGACCAGCTTCACCTGGGCGCTCAAGGACATGCAGATCGTCATGAAGATGGCCGACCAGGCCGGGCTGTCGCTGCCGGTCAGCGGCGCGGTCAAGGAACTGGTCAAGGAAAGCCGCCGCATCAAGGCCAGCCCCCAGGCGCCAGGGTGGACCAGGAAGGAATAGGGCGCGGCGCCAATCCAACATCGCTTGCCTTTGTTCTCTAAATGTTCTACATGTTCGGAGCATTTAGAGAGGCATGGACATGTTGGATGGCAGAACAGTTCAGGCGGCACGAGGATATCGGCTTGATACGAGTGGTGATCCCCTCGGTGTGAGTTGCGGCCCGGACGGTCCTTGTCTCGGACCGCTGCGGTTGCTGGACAAGGCTGGGACGATGTTGCGTCCGAGGCCGCTCCATATTCTGGACCGCTTGTTCAGCGAGACCTTCGATCAGCCTGTTGATTGCAGCGAACTCTTGCTGAGGCTGGCCGGGATTGCCGATGCCCTCAACAGAGGCGAATTGGCACGGGCCATGGTCGGCACGCAGTTGTTGCGCCTGCCCGTCCTCAGTAAGGAGCAGGCCGAGAGGGCTGCTGTCGCCGAAGCCGCTTTGTCCAAGGCATCGCCCGACGATCCGATTCGTCCTGGTTGGCGGGCGGGAACCCCAGGCGGCAAGGGCGGTAAGTTCAGGCCGAAGAC
The DNA here is from genome assembly GCA_035491935.1 of Allostellaceae bacterium. Classification (GTDB taxonomy): domain Bacteria; phylum Pseudomonadota; class Alphaproteobacteria; order ATCC43930; family CGMCC-115725; genus DATJJW01. The sequence continues at coordinate 24,068 of DATJJW010000173.1, forward strand.
ACCGGAAGAGATCGGTGATTACAAGGCAAACCTTAAACGACAGATCATCCGCCGGGCGATCCGGAAGGGTGTGGCCGAGATATTGAGCTGGAAGCGCTTGGCGCGCCTTGGTGCCGAAGCGGTCGGCGATGCGATACCAGGTGTTGACGTCGTCAGTGCAGCCATGACCGGGGAGGACCTGGCGCAAATGGCCTCAGAATTCGAAGAGCTGGTAACCGAGACAAGGGTGGCGCTCGATTTCGCCGACAAGGCGCCGTACTCGCTCGATAAACTGCAAGTTGATTCCGAGGCGCAGGGCTTTTCCAATATGAAGGCCTTTGCCAAGGACGAGGCTGCCAAACGATATAACTCCGCCGGTACAGGTAACGAATACCACCATATCGTCGAGCAGGGCGGTGATGGGGCGCGCCATCCGCCGGAGATGCTGCATTCGACAAAGAATATCGTCCGTCTGCCGAAGCTCGTTCACGAGGAGGTCAGTGCGGAGGCAGGCCGACCTCAAACTGAAGCAGATGCCAGCACGACGATACGAGAGTCTCTCAAGGGCAAGAGCTGGGACGAGAAATACGAGTCCGGATTGGAAATTCTACGACGGATCGGCGCGATCATTTGAGGAAATGATGATGTCAAACCCAGGCGAAATCGCGGATGCCGTGGAGCAATTCAAAAAGGGTGCGCTGCTTTATCAGCACGGCCAATTCATGGATGATAGCAAGCTCATGATTGCGGGCATAAAGATGTGCCGGGCGGCGGCCGACCGCGTGGATCAGGGACCGGAAGGTCGCCTTGCGCTCTTGCCATTGCTCGAGCATACCGATGAACATATACAGGCTTTTGCTGCCACCTATCTTTATCGGGTAGCCCCTGAAAAGGCCTTGGTGGTGCTAGAGTACCTCGATAAATACCGCTATACGAGCGCCGAGCGGGTTGCATGGGATATGCTCAGGGCGATCAAGCGCGGCGATCCCGCGCCCTGATTGGTGGCGCTCGGTACGTCGACGACAATGTGAAGTTCCGGGCCAACTGGATCCATGGCTTCCAGGGCGGGTGCCGGGGGCCTCGGGTAGAGAAAGGCGCCGGCTGGATCATTCCGGCCGGCGTCTCTTGCTACTTCAGCAGATAGCCAAACCGCTGATAGGCTTCTTTCTTCTTCTCCGGCGGCGGTTGGTTGACCTTCGGGTATTTGTCCTTCCACCAGAACGGCTTGCAGGCGTCGATGATGGCGCGGCTGTTGGTGTAGTCGCCCTTGGCCTTGCGTTCGGGCTCGATGCGCGGGTCGAGCGGGGTCGACCAGGCATTGGTGATGATGTCGATCGAGGTCGCCGGATCCGAGCGGGTCAGCATCGCCCAGATGACCTCCTCCAAATTCGAGACGTCGATATCCTCGTCCACCACGATCACATAGCGGCCGGCATAGGCGCCGGAATGGCACATGGCGGCGATGTGGCCGGCCTGCTTTGCATGGCCGCCATAGCGCTGCTTGATCGAGACCGCGAGCAGGAGGCGCGCCGTGCCGATCTCATGCGCCCAGACCGCCTGCACGTCGGGCACGCCCGCACGCACGATGTTCTCGCGCACGATGCCGGAGCGGGTGAGCGCGCGGTAGCGGGCGATCTCGTCCGGCGGGCGCTGCGGTGCGCAGCCGAGCAGGATCGGGTTGTTGCGATGATGGATGGCGTGGATGTCCATCACCGGTTCCGGCCGGACATCCGAGCCGTAATAGCCGAACCATTCGCCGAACGGCCCCTCGGGCCGGAGGTTGCCGGGCTGGACATAGCCTTCGATGACGATCTCGGCATTGGCCGGTACCGGCAATCCGGTCACCGGCGCCTTGACCAGCTCGACCGCCTTGCCGCGGATGCCGCCGATCACCTCGTATTCGCTGACGCCATAGGGCACTTCGCTTGAGGCCATCAGGAACGACATCGGGTCGCAGCCCAGCACGATGGCGATGGGCATCGGCTCGTTCCGGGATTCGAACTTGTCGCGATGGATGCGGCCATGTTTGCCGGGCGAGATATAGAAGCCCACGGTCTTGGCATCATGGATCATGACGCGGTAGGTGCCGCAATTGACCCAGCCTTCCTCGGGATCCCGGGTCACGTTGAAGCTGCCGGTGCCGATATAGCGCCCGCCATCGCCGTCATGCCATTTCGGCGCCGGAAACAGCCCGACATCGATGGCGTCGCCCGTGATCGTGTTCTCGAAGACCGGGCCGGTCTCGACGAAGACCGGTTGGATACGCGGCAATGTGGCCATGTAATGGATGCGGAACGCCTCGCTCAGCTCCAGCTTGGTCAAGTCGGTCGGGAAGCCCAGCGTCATGCGCTGGCGCTTGCCGCCGAAGAAATTCACCAGGATGCGGCTGCCCGGCAGCGTGCCCGGCACATTGCCGAACAGGACCGCCGGGGCGTTCTCGTCATGCAGCACGACCTCGGAGG